>NZ_BMDZ01000025.1 GCF_014636235.1 Tistrella bauzanensis | reverse complement strand
GGGCCATCAGCGCGCAATCCCGTTGAAACCAACGGAATCATCGCACCGCTCGCACGCTGGGGAAAGTCCGACAGGCTGCTAGGTCGCTTCCTGGACATTGCGCGAGATTTCCTGGGTGGCGGCACCCTGCTGCTGGACCGCCGACGCGATGGCGGTGGAGATGTCGTTGACCCGGTTGATCGTGCCGCCGATCTCGGCGATCGCCTGGGCCGAGGAATGGGTGGCGTCCTGGATCGCCCGCACCTGACCGGTGATCTCTTCCGTGGCATTGGCGGTCTGCACCGCAAGCGCCTTGACCTCGGCCGCGACCACCGCAAAGCCCTTGCCGGCATCACCGGCGCGGGCCGCCTCGATGGTGGCGTTCAGGGCCAGAAGATTGGTCTGGTTGGCGATGTCGTTGATCAGCCCCACCACGTCGCCGATTTTCTGTGCGGCGTCGGACAGGCCCTGCATCCGCTGTCCGGTCTCGTCGGCCTGGTGCACGGCGTCGCCGACGATCCGGGTCGACTCGCTCACCCGGCTGCCGATTTCACGGATCGCCGCCGACAATTCCTCGGTCGCCGCGGCAACCGTCTGCATGTTCTGTGTCGCCTGTTCCGATGCCGATGCCGCCGCGGTCGACCGGCGGCTGGTCTCATCGGCGGTGGCGGCCATCGACTGCGCGGTCGACTGCATCTCGGTCGCCGCACTGGTCACGCCATGCATCAGCCCGCCCACCGAGGTCTCGAAGCTGTCGGCCATGGTGATCAGCGCATGGCGGCGGTCGATCTCGGCCTGTCGCTGATCGTCCTGGCGCTGAATGATGCTGCGCTTCAGGTCGTCGCGCATCCGGCGCAGCGCATTGGCAAGCCCGCCGACTTCATCGGCCTGCTCAACCGACAGCACCTGCTCGAAATCGCCCGCGGCAATCCCGTCGGCAAAGCCCGCACAGGCCCTGACCGGCCGGGCAATACCGCGCGCCGCCAGCGCGATCAGCCCCACCGCCGCCAGCGCGATCACCAGACCCGCACCCAGCGCCAGCATCGTGGCATTGAAGGACCGCGTCTCCAGCGTCGCCCCCAACTGGTCGACCTCGGCCAGAAGCACGGTGCGCGGCACCGAGATGACCACCGACCATGGCGTGTCGACCGCGGCCAGCCGGATCGGCGAGAACACCTGCACCTCGTCATTGGCCGGGTCATCATCCACCACCGCCTTGCCGGCGCGGATATGGTCCACCTGCTCGTCCCAATGCAGTGCTGCGTCGTCGGCAGGCCGGCCGATCATTTCAGGGGCGGCGCTGTCGGCGATGATCAACCCGGTATCGCTGACGATCGTCACCGTCCCGGCGCCGTCAAAGATCGAGGCATCGACCGTTTCCGCCAGATCCTGCACGAAGGCTAGATCGAAATCGCTGCCCGCGACCCCCCGGAACGTGCCGTCGATCATGATCGGTGCCGACATCGTCGCCAGGAAGATCTGCCGGCCCTGCACGACGTAAGGCAGCGGCCCCAGCAGGCTGGGCTTGCCGGTGGCCTTCGGCTTGATGTACCAGCCGCCTTTCATCAGCCCGTTCGGATGTGCTGCGTCGCTGTCATACTCCACCAAGGGCTGTATGGCGATCCGGCCGTCCTGGCCACGGGTCCAATAGGGCAGGAAGCGGCCGGTCGCATCCGACCCCATCGCCTGCGCACCGATGAACGCGCGGTCATTGCCGTCCAGCGCATCCGGTTCCCAAGCCGAATAGGTGCCGTTGAATGCCGTATAATGATCCAGCACGTTGCGCAGCACGGCGTTGAACTGGGCGCGTCGCTCCGGCAGCGGCGTGGCGCTGTCGCTGGAGCCCGCGAGCACCGCGAAGCTTTCCGCCATGGTCTGGGCGGCATTCGTGGCCACATCGAGTTCCGAGCGGATGAACCGGGCTTCGGTGGCCGCCCGGTTCAGAAGGATGTCCTTGGCCTGACTGTCGACGATTGCCAAGACCTCGGAGGTCACGAAATCGAAGGTACCCTGCGCCGAGACGAGGTTCAGCCCGATCAGAGCGGCAACTGTGCCGCCAAGACAGCCGCCGGCAGCCACCGCGATCTTGGCCTGAATTGATGTCATCTTACTGAATGACCGACCGATCATCACTGCTCACATTCCCTCTCAGTGCCGCGACGTCAGGCAGACGTCAACCGATGCTGAGGCGAATATAGAGTGATGCAAAACGCTAGGCCTTGATGCGCGTCAAATATCTAGGTTAATAATTTGTCAAATTAAAATTGATGGTAATTTTATCTCGATCTCATCACGCAATCGACGATGAAGTCGCTGCAATTTGCACGGCACATACTATGAATACTGAACAAGGGCATTGCATGATCAGGTGTCGCCCTGGTCAGCGCCGGGGCGCGAACACCCGGGTGGTGCGGCGCGGCCGGGTCAGATCTGCCAGATCGCCCATGGTATCGGCCAGCGCATCGCCGATGGTCGGACCCTCGGCCTTGCGCTGGCGGCTGGCCTCGGCCTCGGCGCGACCGATATGGCGCAGCCGCTCGGGCCGCCACGGATCGGCGGTCACCGCCTTGCCGGCACCGGCGCCACGGATGCGGCCGGTCTGGCGGCGGCGATCGCGCAGCAGGGCGCGCACCAATGCCCGGGCCGCCCGGTCGTCGAGTGCCGCCTTGTCGTCGCGCCCACCCGCGTCCTTGCCCGCGTCCTTGCCCGCGTCCTTGATCGCCATCGCGTCCCCGGTCGCCGCAGCACTCCGCCGGCGATCGGCCCGGGCGGTCCCCGGCGGTCTGATCCGCCCGGCCCCGGGCGGGGTCGCACGACGTCCCGCGCCTGCCAGTAATTCCGCAGCGATGGTTTCGGGGCGACTGGTCGGCGGCTCATCGGCCGGCGGCCCGCCGGGCCGGCCCACCAGCCGGTCCGCGACCTCGGCGCGGCTGACCCGCCGCGCGGGCGCCCAGCGCGCCGGACGGCCTGGTGTGCCGCTGGCGGGGATGGCCGGCGCCGGCGTGCCGGTGTCCATGGGGGGTGTGGATCCCACGGTCTTGACGGCCTCTTGGGGCATGCTCGGTGACGGTATCGATGGCGGTGGATTGCCGCGGGCGGCGCGGCGCTCGATCTCCGTCGCGGCGGCGGCGGTCATGCCCCGGCGGGTGCGTTCCGACAGGCCGCGCAGCTCGCGCGCCAGCACATCCAGCGGCACCTCGGTGCCAAGCCCGCCATCGCGGGCCAGCCGCCAGGTCTCCAGCCCGCCGATCAGCGCGTTCAGCCGGTCGAGTTCCAGCGCGCCGAGCCCCGCCCAAACGGTATCCATGAACCGTTCCACCATCGGCGGCAGGGGCTGGATCGCCAGCGTCGCCGCATCGATGCGCAACAGATCGGGCGCACGCGGGCCCATATCGGTCACCACGAACATCGCCGGCATCAACCGGCCGCGCCCGGCGGCGGCGAACTGGCCCAGGGCCAGGAACAGCAGCGCATGCAGCTTGGCGGGCGACAGCACCCGGCCATCGGCCCGCGCGCGCCGCGCCAGCCATCCGGCCACGTCGTGGCTGCTTTCCACTGCAATCCGCATCTGCATCCACCTCACGTTTCCGTGCCCCGGACCCCTTGCAGGTACAGCATACGGTGCCCAACTTAACCGCGACTTAAGAATCTGTCGTGTCGGCCCTGTTTTCATGGCGGCGGCGGCAGGCCGCGGAACCGCGGGTGCCCGGGACAGTTGGCGTGACAGTTTTTAGAATTCTTCTAAAAAGAGCCTTGCGCTCACCTGTCCCGGCTGGTATATCCGGTTCGACGCGAATTGGAATGGTTCTAAGGTATGGCACCGGACACGGCGCCACAAGGAACCGGGCCACCGATGTAGATTTCGATCGCGACCGGCGCCCGGCCGCGATCAGGGAACCAAGGTTGCTGCCCCCGGCCGACGGGGGCTTCACTCAAAGAGACAAGAGGCAGGATCCATGCTGACGATTGGTGATAAGTTCCCCTCGTTCAAGGTCAAGGCGACCGTTTCGACCGACCTGAAGGACGCGTTTACCGAGATCGACGAGAACACCTATTCGGACAAGTGGAAGGTCTATTTCTTCTGGCCGAAGGATTTCACCTTCATCTGCCCGACCGAGATTGCCGCCTTTGGCAAGCTGAACGGCGAATTCGCCGACCGTGACGCGGTCGTTCTGGGCGGCAGCACCGACAGCGAGTTCGTGCATCACGCCTGGCGCGTCCACAAGGAAGAGCTGAACGACCTGCCCTTCCCGATGCTCGCCGATGTCAGCCATGCGCTGTGCAACGCCCTCGGCATCCTGCACAAGCAGGAAGGTGTGGCGCTCCGCGCGACCTTCATCGTCGATCCTGACAACATCATCCGCCATGTGTCGGTGAATGACCTTGATGTGGGCCGCAACCCGCAGGAAGTCATCCGCGTCCTCGACGCGCTTCAGACCGACGAACTCTGCCCCTGCAACTGGCAGAAGGGCGAGGACACCCTGAAGGTGGCCTGATCCGGCTCTCACTGCCGGGCGCACCCCGATCCCGCACCACCGACCGGTGCGGCCGGGGCCGTCCGGCGGCGCGACCAGAGACCGGCCCGGCCAAGCGCCGCAGGGCCGGTTTTTTTTTGCCGCCGGACACAGGCGCTTTCACCACCGTTCCACCACGCCGCCGCGTCGATGCCCCGGCTGTGCGTCCGCCGCGCTGATCACCAGCGTGCCGCAGGCACCATGGCGCAGGCGGCTCCGCGGCCCGCACCAGGAAGAGAGTATCCAGATGTCGATCGAAGCCCTGCGCGGTACCCTGCCGGACTATGCCAAGGATCTGAAGCTCAACATCAGCAACGTGCTTCAATCCGACAATCTGACCGCGCAGCAGATCTGGGGCACGGCCCTTGCCTCGGCGCTGGCCTCGCGCAATGCGGCGCTGACCAGGGCGGTCGCCGCCGATGCCGACGCCCAGCTCAGCCCGGAAGCGCAGAAGGCCGCCCGCGCCGCCGCCGCGATCATGGGCATGAACAACATCTATTACCGCTTCTCGCATCTGGTCTCCGACAAGGAATATGCCGGGATGCCCGCGAAGCTGCGCATGACGGTGATCGGCAGGCCCGGTGTCGATCATGCCGATTTCGAGCTGTGGTCGCTGGCGGTTTCGGCGATCAATGGGTGCGGCATGTGCATGGACAGCCACGAAAAGGTGGTGCGCGACAAGGGCATCAGCCGTGAAGGCGTGCAGGATGCGATCCGCATCGCATCGGTGATCCATGCGGTGGCCGCGGTGCTCGACGGCATGGACGCGCTCGCCTGACCGACCGGCGGCCCGACCTCCGCCACCCAAGACCCGACACCCCCGCGGCACATGACGCGGGGGTGTTTTTTTAGCCGCTGCGGTTGACAGAGCATCCTGTGACCCCAAGTATAGGGCATCCATCGGACGGCCTGGACAATGACGACCGCCGATCGTGGCCAGATGTCGCGATAGATCATGCGCGATGCTTGACACGAAAATGACATGTGCTCGCAGATGATCCCTGCTTATCGGTTCATCTGTAGTCGCAGATGCGGTTGTCTTTAATCAGGCTGTCCGGCGCTCTTTGACGCTTTGGACCGTTGGCCGACCGCAAACCTTATCGCGGTCCGCCGCGTTGCTGTTACGTCGGGATCAGATGGCCGAATCGGCCCTGATCGGCCGTCGTGTCTGCGCGTCGTGCGCGCGCTGCTGTCATGGGGTGTTCATGCAGCCCCGCCCCGCCTGCTTCCTGCCCTGCGCGCGCTTTGCGCGACCCGCATGTCGCCACAACCAGCAACGGCCCCGCCATCCGGGGCACGACCTCCCTCGCGTCTTCCAACCGGAGGATAGAGACAGACATGTGCGGCTTCAGCGGCGAGATCAGGTTCGATGGCAAAACGGCCGACATTACGGCCGTGGCACGGATGACCGCCGCGATGGACCGGCGCGGCCCCGATGCGTCGGGTGTTCACGCCCAGGGCAATATCGCCGTCGGTCATCGGCGGCTGAAGATCTTCGACCTCAGCGAACACGCCCAGCAACCGATGATCGATGCCGAGCTGGGGCTTGGGCTGGTCTATAACGGCGCGATCTATAATTACCGCGAGCTGCGCGCCGAACTGGAGGCACAGGGCTTCCGCTTCTTCTCCACCGGCGACACCGAGGTGATCCTGAAGGGCTATCGCGCCTGGGGTCCGAAAGTGGTCGACAGGCTGTCGGGCATGTTCGCCTTCGTACTATGGGAACGCGACAGCGGCCGGGTGCTGATGGCACGCGACCGTCTGGGCATCAAGCCGCTCTATGTTGAACAGCGGGGCCGTGCGATCCGCTTCGCCAGCACCCTGCCGGCGCTTCTGGCCGGCGGCGGGGTCGACACCAGCATCGATCCGGTGGCGCTGCAATTCTATCTGCAGTTCCACGCCGTCGTGCCCGCCCCGATGACGATCCTGAAGGGCGTGCGCAAGCTGCCGCCGGCCACCCGCCGGATGATCGAACCCGACGGCACCACCCGTGACGAGGTCTATTGGGCGCCGGCCTATGGCGCGCGCGACGACGAACGCAACCTGTCGTTCGGCGACTGGCAGGAACGGGTTCTGGCCAGCCTGCGCACGGCCGTGCGCCGGCGTCTGGTCGCCGACGTGCCGGTTGGTGTGCTGCTCTCGGGCGGGCTGGACAGCAGCCTGATCACCGGCCTGATCGCCGAGGCGGGCCAGCAGGATCTGAAAACCTATTCGATCGGCTTCGATGCCGCGGGCGGCGAGGAGGGCGACGAATTCCGCTGGTCCGACATCGTGGCCGCCCATTTCGGCACCGATCATCACCAGATCCGGGTGTCGGCCAGCAAAACGCTGGAAGCCCTGCCCGACTGTGTGGCGGCGATGAGCGAGCCGATGGTCAGCCATGACGCGGTCGGCTTCTATCTGCTGTCGCAGGCGGTGTCGCGCGATCTGAAGGTGGTGCAGTCGGGCCAGGGCGCCGATGAGGTGTTCGGCGGCTATCACTGGTATCCGCCGATGCTGGCGGCCGGCGACGCCCAGGCGGTCGAGACCTATGCCGCCCATTTCTGCGACCGGCCGCATGACGAATATCAGGGGCTGGTGCGCCCTGATCACCGGGCCGACCGGGACCACGCCCGCGCCTTCATCGCCGAACATTTCGCCATGCCCGGTGCCGCCCGGCCGATCGACAAGGCCCTGCGCATGGACACCAACATCATGCTGGTCGACGATCCGGTGAAGCGGGTCGACAACATGACCATGAGCTGGGGGCTTGAGGCGCGGGTGCCGTTCCTGGACCATGAGCTCGTGGAACTGGCGGCACGCGTCCCGGCCGAGATGAAAGTGAAGACCACGGCCGATGGCCGCCATCTGGCCCAGGGCAAATATGTGCTGGCCGAGGCCGCGCGCGCGGTGATCCCCCATGCGGTGATCGACCGGCCCAAGGGCTATTTCCCGGTGCCGGCGCTGAAGCATCTGGAAGGGCCGTATCTGGATATGGTCCGCGCCAGCCTGACCAGCGACGGCGCGCGGACCCGCGGATTGTTCGATCAGGCCGCCGTCGACCGGCTGCTGGCCGACCCGAAGGCGCATATCACACCGTTGCGCGGATCGAAATTGTGGCAGTTGGCGTTGCTGGAATTGTGGCTCGACACCCACGGGGTGCGGCCCTGACCGCGCGGGCCCGCGCCGGCTGTATCGCCGCAGGCGACGCCCGCGACCTCGACCAGAGATGACCAGAAAGGCTCCGGTTGCCATGACCCGCCGTTCCCCACGCGACCCCCGACCGCGCGACCCGCGTCTCGACCGCAAATCCGGCCCCTCTGTCGCCGGCTGGCGGTCGGGCGGCAAATCCGCCGGCCGTGCCACGGCATCCCCCTATTCCCGCACCGAAGCCAGCGTCGACCTCGGCTGGGGACGGCTGATCTTCGGCCAGACCTTCGACGACAACCGAAAGCTGGCCGACGCCATCCGGATGGAGGAAGAGGGCAAGCGCGACGTCGCCCTCTATCTGGCGGAACCGCATGTCCTGCTGTCGCTGGCCCCGCAGGAACTGTTCCTCGACCCCTCGCACACCTTCCGGCTGTGGCTGGACCAGTACCGGCCGGCGCCGGCCCGGCGGCGCGGCTTCACCATCCGCCGCTTACGCACCGCCGAAGAGGCGGACGAGGTCGACCGGATCTATCGGGCCCGCCGCATGGTGCCGGTGTCGCAGGACATGGCCATGGCACTGCGCCGCTCGCGCACCGTCACCCAGTTGGTGGCGGTGGAGACCGCCACCGGCCGCATCGTCGGCACGGTGATGGGCGTGGATCATGTCCATGCCTTCGGCGACCAGGAAGGCGGCGCCAGCCTGTGGGCGCTGGCGGTGGACCCGCAGGCCTCGCTGCCGGGGATCGGCTCCAGCCTCACACTGCATCTGGCCGGGCATTTCCTGGCCCGCGGCCGCGCCTATATGGATCTGTCGGTGATGCACGACAATGCCGAGGCGATCGCGCTTTACGAGAAACTCGGCTTCCAGCGCGTGCCGGTGTTCTGCGTGAAGCGCAAGAACCCGATCAACGAAACGCTGTTCATCGGCCCCTCGCCCGCCGACGAACTCAACCCCTATGCCCGCATCCTGGTCGACGAGGCCCGCCGGCGCGGGATCGCGGTCGAGGTGCTCGATGCCTCACGCGGGTATTTCACCCTGTCCTTCGGCGGCCGGGCGATCACCTGCCGCGAAAGCCTGACCGAGCTGACCAGCGCCATCGCGATGAGCCGCTGCCAGGACAAGCGGGTGACGCGCAGCGTGCTGGCCAAGGCGGGCCTGCGGGTTCCCGAACAGGTGACGGCATCCGATCTGGCACGGGCGGAAACCTTCCTGGCACGCCATGGTCGGGTGGTGGTGAAGCCGGTGGATGGCGAACAGGGTCGCGGGGTTCAAGTCGACATCCGCGACAACGACACCCTGGCCAATGCCTGCCGGGCGCTGAACGAACAGGGCGTCACCGGCCTGGTCGAAAGCTTCGTCGAGGGCGAGGATCTGCGGATCATCGTCATCGATGGCGAGGTGGTGGCGGCGGCCCTGCGCAAGCCGGCCGAAATCACCGCCAACGGCACCGACACCATCCGGGCGCTGATCGAGGCGCGATCCCGCCGTCGCGCGGCCGCAACCGGTGGCGAAAGCCGCATTCCCATGGATGACGAAACGACCCGGGCGGTGGCGGAAGCGGGCTTCACCATGGACGACGTACCGGCCGCGGGCCAGGTCATCCGGGTGCGAAAGACCGCAAATCTGCACACCGGCGGCACCATCCACGACGTCACCGCCGAGTTGCATCCAGCACTTGCCGATGCCGCGATCCGGGCGGCGAGGGCGCTCGACATTCCGGTGGTCGGGATGGATTTCATGGTTCCGGCCCCCGATCAACCCACATACTGGATCATCGAGGCCAATGAGCGGGCCGGGCTTGCCAATCACGAGCCCCAGCCGACGGCAGAACGCTTCATCGATTTTCTTTTTCCACAGACGGCCACCCGCCGACGCCATCACCCGGCAGCGACGGATGCGGCCGAGGAGACGGCATGAACGACGCGACCAGACGCCCGACCGCAGAGATCCACATCGACCGCGATTACCTGCTCGATACCCTGCTCGCCCTGCTCAACACGCCAAGCCCGTCCGGATACACCGATGGCATCGTCCATATGGTCGGCATGGAACTTGAACGCCTGGGCGTGCCCTTCGAACTGACCCGCCGTGGCGCGATCCGCGCGGTGATCAAAGGCCGGGAGCGCCGGCCCGCCCGGGCGCTGGTCGCCCATCTGGACACGCTGGGTGCGATCGTGAAGCGGCCGCAATCCAATGGCCGGCTGGCGGTGGCGCCGATCGGCCACTGGTCGGGGCGGTTCGCCGAGGGCGCGCGCTGCACCATCTTCACCGATGACAGCCGCCATCGCGGAACCATCCTGCCGCTGAAGGCATCGGGCCATACCTTCGGGGGCGAAATCGACAAGCTGCCGGTGGGCTGGGACTACGTCGAACTGCGCGTCGACGCCCATGCCGACAATGAACGCGATCTCGACGCGCTCGGCATCCGGGTGGGCGACATCATCGCCATCGACCCCACGCCGGAAGTGGGCCCCAACGACTATATCAACAGCCGGCATCTCGACGACAAGGCTGGGGTCGCCACCCTGCTCGCCGCGGCGGAAGCGGTTCGGCGCTGCGGCGTGGTGCCGCCGGTGGATACCTATCTGCTGTTCACGATTTCCGAGGAAGTCGGCTCCGGCGCCTCGTCGATCCTGCATGGCGAGATCGCCGAGATGGTGACCATCGACAACGGCACCACCGCCCCGGGCCAGGCCAGTCGCGAGACCGGCGTGACGGTGGCGATGATGGACAGCGCCGGGCCGTTCGACTACCACCTGACCCGCAAGCTGCTGGCGTTGTGCGCCGACAATGGCATTCAGCATCAGCGCGACGTGTTCCGGCATTACCGCTCGGACAGCGCATCGGCGATCGAGGCCGGCAATGATCTGCGCACGGCGCTGGTCTGCTTCGGCATCGATGCCTCGCACGGCTATGAACGCATCCACCGCTCGGCGCTGGACGATCTGGCGCGGCTGGAAGCGCTGTATATGTTGAGCGAGCCGACCTTCAAGCGCGACGCCAAGCCGCTCGGTCCGCTGTCGGGCTTCCCCGTGCCGCCGGACTGGGACGAGGAAGAGACCGCCGAGCGCCTGGGCACCCCGGCCCCGACCGAGCACGAGGAAGAACCCTCACGCTGAGCCCCGCCCCGCGACGCCCCGGTCTTTATCCAAGATCGGGGCGTTCTTATATGCACAAACAACACATCTATTCTGCCCAATCAGCGGCGCCCCCTGCTTGATCACCTGCAAGCCGCGGGGTTAGGATGCGGCAACTGGATTTTCCGGCCCTGCGCCGCAGAATGAACGGACCCCACGCATCATGACCATCCTGAACGGTTTCGCCGACGCCATCGGCAACACGCCGCTGATCAAGCTGCGCAAGGTGTCGGAACAGACCGGCTGCACCATTCTGGGCAAGGCCGAGTTCATGAATCCCGGCGGATCGGTCAAGGACCGCGCCGCGCTGTATATCGTGCGCGATGCGCTGGAACGCGGCACGCTGCGCCCGGGCGGGCGGATCGTCGAGGGCACGGCCGGCAATACCGGCATCGGTCTGGCGCTGGTCGGCAACTCGATCGGCTGCAGATCGACCATCGTGATCCCCGAGACCCAGTCGGAAGAGAAGAAGGAAACCCTGCGGATGCTGGGTGCCGACCTGGTTCAGGTGCCGGCGGCTCCCTATTCCAACCCCAACAATTACATCCGGGTGTCGGAGCGTCTGGCGCAGGAACTGGCCGAGAGCGAGCCGGGCGGCGCCGTCTGGGCCAATCAGTTCGACAACACCGCCAATCGCCGCGCCCATCTTGAGACCACCGGCCCCGAGATCTGGGACCAGACGCAAGGCCGGCTGGACGCCTTCATCTGCGCGGTCGGCACCGGCGGCACGCTGGCCGGCGTCACCATGGCGCTGAAAGATCGCAACCCCGATATCCAGTGCTGGCTGGGCGATCCGATGGGGTCGGCGCTGTATTCCTGGATCACCACCGGCGAGCTGAAATCCTCGGGCAATTCGATCAGCGAGGGCATCGGCCAGGGGCGCGTGACGGCCAACCTTGAGGGCGTGACCTTCGACGGCGCCGTGCAGGTGACCGACGAGGAAAGCCTGCCCGCGCTCTATGACCTGATTTCCGAAGAGGGGCTGCTGCTGGGCGGATCCTCGGCGATCAACGTCGGCGCCGCGGTGAAGCTGGCCGAAAAACTCGGCCCCGGCCATACCATCGTCACCATTCTGTGCGACAGTGGCCAGCGCTATGCCAGCAAGCTGTTCAATGCCGATTTCCTGCGGTCGAAGAACCTGCCGGTGCCATCCTGGCTGGATCGCTGACACGGGCTGGACCAATCGTGCGGGCCGAGGCAAGCTTCGGGATCTGTTCAGAGGAACCCGGAGCCTTCACCCCCATGCCCAGCGACAGCCTGCCCGCAACCGAGACCGTCTTCCGCGCCGAGCCCTATGCCCGCGACTGCGCCGCGACCGTGCTGGCGGCAACCGATGACGGCGCCATCATCCTGGACCGGACGGTATTCTATCCGACCGGCGGCGGCCAGCCCGGCGACAGTGGCCGGCTGATCGCCGAAGACGGGCGGGTTTGGGTGGTGACCGAAGCGGTCAAGGGCCCGGCCCCCGATACCATCGCCCACCGGCTGGCCGCGGAGGGCGCCGAGGCACCGCCGCCGCCGGGTCTGCGCCTGACCGCGGCGCTCGACTGGGACCGGCGGCACGCTCATATGCGCCTGCATACCTGCCTGCATCTGTTGTCGGCGATCATCACCGCGCCGGTCACCGGTGGCCAGGTCGGCGCCGAGCGGGCACGGCTGGATTTCGACTGGCCCGAGGCCAATCTCGACAAGCAGGCGATCACCGAGGCACTGAACACATTGATCGCCGCCGATCACACGGTCACCGCCGACTGGATCAGCGATGCCGGGCTGGATGCGGCACCGCAGCTTGTGAAGACCATGTCGGTGCAGCCGCCGCGCGGCGCCGGCCGGGTGCGGCTGATCCGGATCGGCGGCGGCAACGGCGACGCTGACGGCGATCAGGCGATGCCGGCCCATGTCGATCTGCAACCCTGCGGCGGCACCCATGTCGCCCGCACCGGCGAAATCGGCCCGGTCGAGGTGATGAAGATCGAGAAGAAGGGCCGCCAGAACCGCCGGGTGGTGGTGGCCTTCGCCGGCTGATCAGCCGGCGGCGCCGGCGCCGCGCGCCACCGCGACCAGCGTCGGATCGTCGAGGAATTCCGCGTTGCGCTCGCGGATGCGCGCCCCCTCGTCATCATACAGAAAGGGCAGACAGGCGAAGCGGCGGCCACGGGTCACCGGCAGTGCCTCGTGCAGCAGGCTGCAGGAAAACACCACGGCACCACCGGTCGGCGCCACATAGCACCGGTCACCGAATTCCGGAAAGCGCAGCGCGCCGCCCTGATAGGCATCGGTGTTCAGGTTGATGGTGACCGCGAACCGGCGATGGGCGGTGCCACGGGTGGTGTTGTCGCGATGCGGGCGGAAATAGCCGCCATCGCCGTCGCCGTCATAGCAGGCGACGATATAGCGCTCGATCCGCGTGGCGCGATACTGGAAGGCCCTGACCAGTTCCGACAGCAGCCGCCGTTCGATCCGCGCGCGGATGCCGGCGCGCAGGGTTTCATCCTCGATCAGGCAGTCGGCGCGACGCTTGTGGCCGTAATCGCGCATCTCGACCGTGCGGCCGTCGATCTCGCGCATGAAGCCGCTCTCCTCGCCGCCGGTCGCCTGATAATGCGCGATCAGCCGCTGGCAGAAGCCGGGCTCGAACACCCTTGGCACCATCAGAACCGGCGCCCAGGGGCCGGCATCCGCCGTGGCCCCGGTCGGGCTCTGCCCGGTCTGCGCCCCGGTCGGGCTCTGCCCGGTCTGCCCCCCGGCCAGGCTGTCGGCGATCTGTCCGCCATCGGCCACCAGCCCGGCATGCCCGGCCGGCGATGGTAGCTGCGCCACCAGACCCAGCAGGTGCTGCATGTCGTCGAGCCCGCCGGCGGCAAAGACCCGCAAGGTCGGGTCGAGCAGCAGCCAATAAGGGCGATAGGCCACCGGCGCGCCGGCAGACGGCGACGCCGCCGGATCGATCGCCCGATAGCGGCGGCTGATTTCGCCATCGCGGTCGGCAAAGGCATAGAAACCCGGCCGGCCCAGCGGCAGCCGCGCCGGCTGGCCATCGCTACCCGCCACGCGGTCGGCCGCATCCAGCGTGACGAAGAAACAGGTCCGGGTGATGCCGTCGAACAGCAGAGCCGCATCGGCCAGCGCCGACACCGCCCGCGACACCACCGGCACCGCGGCCGCGCCCGCCAGCATCAGCACCGACCAGCGACCGGCCACGGTCGAGAAGGCGAAATGCGGGTTGCCGGCGCAATCGCCCTGGAACCACGGCACCGGGTCGCCCGGCCCGAAAGGCAGCGTGTGCAAGGGGGCCGACCGGCTCTTCAGCGGTGGCGCCGCCGCGGCGGTATCGGTCATCGGGGCGCCCTCCGGCCACTGTCATGAACGTCTGACGTGCAGCATGCCGGAGCGTCGCCGGTCCGTAAAGGGTGTGGCCTCACGGGACGGACAAGTGCGACCTCACGGGAGGGAAGGTGCTACCTCACGGGAGGGAAGACGGGCCTGATGCCGGGCAAGAGGCGTCATGGCAGATGCGAAACCGTGCGCATCTGCGGTAAACTCGCGCATTCGCACCATTCACCGGCCAGCGGCTGTGGCAGCGCGGGCGCGGGTTGGGTATCATGCGCGGTGAGAGGCGGCCCGGACCCGCCCGCAACGAACACGGAGGACGCAGCCCCCGATGCCCTACGCCAAGCCCGACGCCCTGGTCAGCACCGCCTGGCTTGCCGACCATCTTGATGCGCCGGATGTGCGCGTCGTCGACGCGTCCTGGTTCTTTCCGCAGGAAGGCCGCGATCCCCGGACCGAACATGCACAGCTGCGCATTCCAGGTGCCGTGTTCTTCGACATCGACGAAATCGCCGATACCACCAGCCATCTGCCGCATATGCTGCCGCCCCCTGAGAAGTTCTCGTCGCGGGTGCGCCGGCTGGGCCTGGGTGACGGCGTGCGCATCGTGATCTATGACAGCGTCGGCCTGCGCAGTGCCGCGCGGGTGTGGTGGATGTTCCGCGTGTTCGGCCATGACGATGTCGCGATCCTGGATGGCGGCCTGCCGAAATGGCTGGCCGAGGGCCGGCCGGTGGTGGAGGAACGCCCCGAGCCGCCGCGTGAGCGGCATTTCACCGCCCGGGTCAACAATCTGCTGGTGAAGGACCGTCACCAGGTGGCACGGGCGCTGGCCGACGGCCGCGCCCAGCTGGTCGACATGCGCCCGGCAGACCGTTTCGCCGGCGAGGCGCCGGAGCCGCGGCCCGGCGTGCGGGCGGGTCATGTGCCGGGCGCCATCAACCTGCCCTATCCTGAATTCCTCGATCCCATGTCCGGCGCGGTGCTCGATGCCGACCGGATGGAGGCGCGCCTGACCGCCGCCGGTATCGATCTGTCGAAACCGGCGATCGCCATGTGCGGCTCCGGCGTCACGGCAGGCATGTTCGCGCTGGCCATGTACATGCTGGGCAAGCGCGACGTGCCGGTCTATGACGGATCGTGGGCTGATTGGGGATCGGACGAGAGCCTGCCCATCGAACGGTGATCACCGCCTTGTGCATAGCGGCCGGGCCTGCTGTCGCGGCCGCTTTCACGCCCTGGTCCGGCCTTGTGTCCGGCCGGGGTTTCTGCCGCAGCGCCGCCCCTGCCGCAGCACCCCCGGGTGCGGCGGGATCAGTCGCGTCCCCCGTTCGCGTCGACGCCGGTATCCGGCGACCGGGCCTGCCCGGCCGTTGGCCGGTCGTTGTGTGGCAATCGGCCTTGCCGTCCCGGCTGGCCGAGATCCTGGTGTTCCACATCCTGGTGCCCCATATCCTGGTGCCCCTCACCCGGGCGTCCGATACATTGGCCATGGCCATGCCCGGGTGGCATGGACCGGCCTGCCTGACGGGGTCGCGGGGCGATGGTCGCCACCGCGCGTGGAGAAAGCGCCGATGACAGAGCTTGTCGTCACCTATTTCGAGATGACGTCCCCGCCGGACCGTCATGGCCGCAGCAAGATGCCAGCCGGCCAGTATGCGCTGCTGCGTGCGTGGAACATGCCGGTGCATTTCTATCGCTATCTGCACGAGGGGGCGCAGGCGACGGCGCTGCGCCCGGAACGGCTGGGCCTGGACGATGCCGCCATCGCCGATATCCTGTCCGACGAGCAGATCGAGATCTTCGTGCTCTATGTCGCCGGCGTGCCGGCGGGCTTCGCCGAACTCGACCGCCGGGCCGAGGACGAGGCGATCGAGATCGCCTATCACGGGCTGATGCCGGAATATGTCGGGCTCAGCTTCCGGGGCTTTCTGCTCGATCAGGTGGTGGATATCGCCTGGAGCTATCGCCCCACCCGGCTCTGGGCCTGCTGCTCCAACCTGGACCATCCGAAGGCGATGCAGACCTATCAGCGTGGCGGGTTCGGGGTGTTCCGGCAGGAACGCAAGCCCATGCCGGCCGGCCGCGTCGGCAGCGATCGCAGCCGCAATGCCGGCGATCTGTCGGGCATCGGGGCCGGCAACGGCGCCGATCTTTCCAACATCGTGCCAGGCCCCGCCGGGGAGGCCCCGACATGAGCCTGGATTCCAGCACAACCGCCAGCCCGGACATGACATCGGGGCCGGACATGATATCAGGGTCGGACACGATGCCAGACGCCATGGCGACACCGCCCGGCGGCACGCCGCTTACCGGAACAGGCCGAACGCATCATCCGTCCACCGGCGCCGGCCGGCGCGTCGTGGTGGTGGGCGCAGGCCCCGCCGGCCTTGCCGCCACGGAAAAGCTGCTTGCCCATGGCCTGCAGCCTGTGGTGGTGGCCCCCGGCGAAGACTGGGGTGGCCGGGCCTTCGTCGCCGCGTCGGAAGCCGACCCCACATCGCCCGCAGGCGATGTCGATTTCCTCAGATTTCGCGGGCGGGCGGCACGTTTGCGTGCGGCGGTTAAGCTGATCACCGGTCATGTCGCCTGGGCGATCGAGGATAACAGCCTGCTGCTGTCGGGTCGCGACGGCATCAAGCGCCTGGGATTCGACCGGCTGGTGCTGGCCACCGGCGCCGAAACCCGCCCGATCCCGCTGCCCGGCAGCCATCTGGCGGGGGTGTTCGATCTGGGCACCTTGTATCGTGCGCCGGAAAAAGCCGGGGACACCCCGCTTGGCCTGCGCCCGGTGCTGATCGGCGGCGGTCCCGGCCTTTATGAAGTGGCCGACCGGCTGGTCCGTGCCGGCCGCCGGCTGACCGCGGTCATCGACCTCGATCCCGATCCCTGGCGCCGTGGCCCGATCGGCGCCGATAGCGGCCGTCCGGGCACCGGGCTCAGCCGCTGGCTGCGACTGGTCGGCCGCGACGTGCCGGTGCTGACCGGCATCACCCGCCTGCGGGTCGAGGGCATCGACCGGGTCGAGCGGCTGATCGCCACCGATGCCCGCGGCGAGGTGCGCGACATCGCCTGCGACACCGTGGGTGTCGGCCATGGCATGGTCGCCGATTACCGACTGCTGGCCTCGGCCGGCGTCGGGCTGACCTTCGACGCCGACCGGCGCGGGTTCACGCCGCAACTGGATGCGGACGGCCGGGTGCCGGAGCGGCCGGGGCTGTATGTCGCGGGCGAAGCCGGCCCCCATCCGCGTCCGGCGGTTGCCGACCGGCTGGGGGCGGCGGCAGGTCTGGCGGTCGCATCCGATCTGGGCATCGCCGAGGCCCGGATCGAGCTGGCCCGGATGACGCCGCTTCTATCCCATGACCGCCGCACCGGCGCCGAGATCGCGGTCGACCATCCCTATCCCACCGGCTGGGTGATGGCGCAGGATGACGACGCGCTGATCGATCCGTCGAGCGGCCTGACCCTTGGCCATCTGAAGCAGGTATCGGCCCGTCACCGGCTGGACCGGCTGACCCGCGCCGCTGCTATTCTGGGGGTCGACATGTCGCGCGCAGGCGGCCTTGCCCGCGCCGCCGTGCTGGCCGAATTGATCGCGGCCCTGGGTGCCCTGCCGCTGGCGGGGCTGGGCACCGCTCAGGCGGAGGCCCCGTCGACACCTGTGCCGCTGGGCATGCTGGCAGCAGCAGCCCGCGGCGGATTGCCCATGATGACGGAGACCGTGGCATGAGCCGCCTGGTGGACTGCGATGTCGTGATCGTGGGCGGCGGCGTCGCCGGACTGGCGGCGGCAATCGACCTCCGACGCCGCGCCTTCCGGGTGACGGTGCTGGAGGCCACGGCCGGCGCCGGTCGCGATCTGGACGGTATCTGCGGGCTGATCGGCACCGAGGGCCGCGCCGCACTGGCCCGCCTGCTGGGGGAAGAGGACACCGCCGCCCTGGTCGCGCCGGCGACCAGCCCGACCGGTGCCGCAGACACTCTGCCCGACGGGCTTGGCACGCTGACCCCGGGCAGCTTCGCCGAAACCCTCAGCCGCCGCGCGCGCGAACGCGGCGTAGACCTGCGCGAAGGCGTCGCCGCCACCAGCGCCAGTGAAACCGAGGCCGGATATCGGGTTACCTGCGCGCCCGGATATGGCATTGCCGGCCGGTTGATGGCGGTTACCGCCGGCCCGGCCCGGGGCGAGGTGGCATCGTGGCTGGGGGTGAGCGTCGCCGTCACGCCGGCTGTTTCGCTGCGCATGAAGCTGCGCCCCGACCGCATCACCCCCGATGGCGCCCGCACCCGGCCGACGGATGTGGTGATCGCCGAGGATGGCCGCGTGGTGCTGCGGGGCACGCCCGATGGCGGCTGGCTTGCCGCCCTGCATATGGACGGCTCGGTGGCCGCATCCGCGGCCGGTGCCGCCGCCGCCGCCGCCGCGCCGGTGGCGCCGCTCGGCGCCGACCAGATCACCGCCGCGGCAGCGCGGGTGACGGCGGCCCTGCCCGATACCGCCGGCCAGTTGCTGACCCGTATGTGGCGTATCGCCGGCCAGACCCCCGACGCCCCGGTCGATGCCCGGGCGATTGCGGGTAAGCCCGGCCTGTTCGTCGCCGATGCCGGCGGCGGCTGGGATATGGGCGCGGCCCTGATCGCCGGCGAACGGCTGGCGGCCCTGCTCGCGGGCTGAACCGGCATCAGGTCCAGATGAAATGGCATCAGGCATAGAGAAATGACCGGGCCAGGTCCGCAACCTGGTCCGGTGCCTCCATCGGCGCCAGATGGGCGCTGTCGAGGGTGACGAAGCCGCGGGTGCCAGGCATGTGGCGGGCGGCGATCGCCGCCATCTCCTGGAACACCGGATGCGAGCGGGCGGTGCGCGCCACCATCACCGGCACCGCCTGACTGGTCAGCAGCCGGAACGGGTCGCCGGCCGGATCGCCGCTGTCGATGCCGCCCATGGCGCAGGCGATCGGTCCCAGGATATCGGCCTCGGTCGCGGGTTCGCAGGCCAGGATCAGTTCATCGCCAGCGCGCCGGAAACCCCAGTTCAGATACAGATCCAGCGCATCAGGCAACACCACGTCGAAGGGTGGGCGGGTGGAGAACCGGGCATGAGCGGCGGCACGGTCGGCGAAACGTGCCCGCCTCCGCCCGGCGGATTCCACCAGCGCACGTCCGAATGCCAGCCCGTCGGGCGATGGCTCGGCACCGGGCGCCGGATCGATCGGCGCACCGGGATCGGAAACCGTCGGCTCGATCGATACGATCCGCCGGAAGATGTCGGGCCGCAAGGCCGCCGCCAGCAGAACGTCGGTCGATCCGGCCGAATGCGCCACCACGTCGATGTCCCGCCAGCCACGGGCATCGGCCAGCGCGATCAGATCACGGGTAAAGGCCAGGAAGCCGTAATCGCCGGGGGTGCGCCCCGACAGGCCGTGGCCACGCCGGTCGAAGCTCCACACCTCACGCGCCAGC
Organism: Tistrella bauzanensis; assembly: GCF_014636235.1. NCBI lineage: Bacteria > Pseudomonadati > Pseudomonadota > Alphaproteobacteria > Geminicoccales > Geminicoccaceae > Tistrella > Tistrella bauzanensis. Next base: position 50,081 of record NZ_BMDZ01000025.1, on the reverse strand, counting down.
CCCTGTAACCGCAGGGCCACCGGTTCCAGGGTCGCGCCGCAATAGCCGGTGCCATGGGTCAGCAGCAGCACCCGGCCTGCCGGATTGCCGCCCGGCCAGCATTGCAGATGCAGATGCGGCAGGCCGTGAAGCAGCGGTCCGGCATCGGGGCGGAACCGATGCCGGGTGAAGCGGCCGACGCCGGGCGGAATCGCCAGGGCATCGGCATCGCGGCCGGGCTCAGCCGGCTGTATATCAACCAAAGCGCGCATGACGGCAGTATCGCCTGAAGGCCGGTGCCGGATCAAGCATCGCTGACAGACGAGAACCGGCCGCGTGCCATAAAAGAACCCGGCGCCCCTTTTGAAAGGACGCCGGGCATGATGATGACGGCCAAGACCGGATCGCGAACCGGAGCGGGAACGGTCAGTGATGCAGGATCTGGCCCAGGAAGGCGCGGGTGCGTTCGTTCTGCGGGTTGAGGAAGAATTCCTCCGGTACGTTCTCTTCGACGATCTCGCCCTGATCCATGAAGATCACCCGGTCGGCGACCGTGCGGGCAAAGCCCATTTCATGGGTGACGCAGAGCATGGTCATGCCGGTTTCCGCCAGCTCGATCATCACATCGAGCACTTCCTTGATCATCTCGGGGTCCAGCGCCGAGGTGGGCTCGTCGAACAGCATCACCTTGGGGTTGGTGCACAGCGACCGGGCGATGGCCACGCGCTGCTGCTGGCCACCCGACAACTGGCCGGGATATTTCTTCGCCTGATCGGGGATCCGCACCCGTTCAAGATAGGACATGGCCGTGGCTTCGGCCTGCCGGCGCGGCACCTTGTGCACCCAGAGCGGGGCGAGCGTGAGGTTTTCCAGCACCGTCAGATGCGGGAACAGGTTGAAGTGCTGAAACACCATGCCGACTTCGCGGCGGATGTTCTCCACCGCTTTGACGTCATTAGACAATTCGACGCCGTTGACGACGATGCTGCCCTTCTGGTGCTCTTCCAGGCGGTTGATGCAGCGGATCATGGTCGACTTGCCCGACCCTGACGGTCCGCAGATCACGATGCGCTCGCCGCGCGCCACGTGCAGATTGATGTCCTTCAGCACGTGGAACTGGCCGAACCACTTGTTGACGCCGTCCATGCCGATGATGGTTTCGACGCCAGCGGCGGATGCCATGCGCTGGGCCTGGGCTTCCGTGTGTTCGGTGGTCATGGTCATGATGACATACCCTTCTCAGCGATGGGCCCTTCTCAGCGATGGGCGCTGCGGCCGAGATAACGCTCCAGCCATTGGCTGTACCGCGAGATCGAGAAGCAGATGACGAAATAGATCAGCGCTGCAAAGACATAGGCCTCGGCGAAATAGGTCCGCCACGGCGCATCGTTCAACGCCGCCCGCGTCGCCAGCATCAGATCGAAGATGCCGATGATCACGACCAGCGAGGTGTCCTTCAGGGTCGACAGGAACGAATTCACCGTCGACGGAATGCTGATCTTCAGCGCCTGCGGCAGAATGATCAGCCGCATCTTCTGCCAGTAGCCCAGGCCCAGCGCGTCCGCCGCCTCATATTGCCCCTTCGGGATCGCCTGAAGACCGCCACGGACCACTTCGGCCAGATAGGCGGCGGCGAACATGATGATCGCGATCTGCGCGCGCAGCAGCTTGTTGATGTTCATGCCTTCCGGCAGGAACAGCGGGATCATCACCGATGCCATGAACAGCAGCGTCACCAGCGGCACGCCGCGGATCAGCTCGACATAGGTCACCGAAATCGCCCGGATGATCGGCAGGTTCGACCGCCGGCCAAGTGCCAGCAGCACCGCGATCGGAAACGCCACGCCGCAGCCGAACACCGCCAGCACCAGCGTGATCATCAACCCGCCCCACAGCCGGGTCTCGACCAGCGGCAGGCCCAGAACGCCACCCCACATCAGCGTGCAGATCGCCAGCATCACGGCGGCCCAGATATAGACCAGCACCCGGCTCCACAGCCGGCGATAGCCGCTGACGCCAACCAGGGTCACGAACAGCAGGATCGACACGAAAGGCCGCCACTGCTGCTCGTAAGGATAGGTGCCGAACAGGATCAGCCGGTATTTCTCGCGGATGAAGGCCCAGCAGGCGCCTTCGGCCGCCCTGCACACATCCGGGCTGACGCGGCCCCAGACGGCGTCGATGAACGCCCAGTTCACCAGCGGCGGCACCCATGAGATGAGCCCCCACAGGATCAGCACCGTCAGCAGCGCGTTGTACCAGGTGTTGAACAGATTGGCCCGGATCCAGGCGATGGGACCGATGGTGGCGGCGGGCGGCCGTTCGGCCGCGATTTTCTTGTCCGGTATGGTGTCAGCTGTCATCGGCCTACCGCTCCACCAGCGCGATGCGCTTGTTGTACCAGTTCATGAATGCCGAGATCGTCAGGCTGACGGTCAGATAGGCCAGCATGATCAGCGCGATGTTCTCGATTGCCTGGCCGGTCTGGTTCAGGGTCGTGTTGGCCACCGATACGATGTCGGGATAGCCGATCGCAACCGCGAGCGAGCTGTTCTTGGTCAGGTTCAGAAACTGACTGGTGGTGGGGGGCACGATCACGCGCAGTGCCTGCGGCAGAATGATCAGCCGCATGGTGACCCCGGGCTTCAGGCCCAGCGCCGCAGCCGCCTCCCACTGGCCCTTGCCGACCGCCTGAATACCCGAGCGGACGGTTTCGGCGATGAAGGCCGCGGTATAAAGGGTGAGCCCCAGGGTCAGCGCCGCGAATTCCGGCGAGACCGACAGGCCGCCCACGAAATTGAAGCCCTTCAGCGCCGGCGTGTCGAGCGTGGTCGGCGCACCGAACACCGCCCAGGCCACCAGCGGCAGCCCGATCAGCAGGCCCAGGCCCGGCAGCAGGGTGCGCGGCCGTTCGCCGGTGCGCTCCTGAATGCGGTTGGCGCGGATCATCAGCACACGCACGATCACCGCGGCGACCAGAAACGCCACCAGCGCCGCCCACCAGCCCGGATGATCGGCCGGCACCGGCATCTTGAAGCCGCGATTGCTGAGGAAGACGCCCTCGATCGGCTGCATCGCCTGACGCGGCGAGGGCAGCACCTCGGTGATCAGCCCGTACCAGAAGAACAGCTGGAGCAGCACCGGCACGTTGCGCAGCGACTCGACATAGATCGTGGCCAGCCGGGCCAGCAGCCAGTTGCTGGACAGGCGCGCAACGCCGATCACCACGCCGATCAGCGTGGCGAACACGATGCCGATCAGCGAGACCTTGAGCGTGTTGAGCACACCCACCCACAGCGCCGTGGCATAGGTGCTGGTGGCGCTGTAGGGAATGAGCGTCTCGCCGATCGCAAAGCCGGACTCGCGGGTCAGATAGTCGAACCCGGTCTGGATATTGCGGCTGGCGAGATTATAGAGGGTGTTGTCGACCAGGAACCAGCCGACGGCAATCACCATCGCCATGGCCAGGATCTGGAACAACACCGCGCGCACACCGGCATCGTTCAGGAACGAACGGCTGGGTCGTACAGCGACCGGGGCGGAGGAGCCCGGCCGGCGGTTGCCATTTGTCATTGACTGGAAAAGCCCTTCGCGCGTCGCAGACGCACGCCGTGCGGACCGGTCTGCTGCCGCAATGGCGACGCGTGCCTGCTCCGAAGAGGTTCAGGTCTGAAGGCGTTCCGGGCAGCCCGCCGGCCCGTCAGACGATCGAGGGGGCGTGATCGATGATCACCGCCCCCTCAACCTTCCGGATACCGGCGTCTGCGCTCAGACCGTCAGCCGATCGGGCCGTCAGCGGATCGGGTCGGCGTAGAGAACGCCACCCTTGTTCCACTGCGCGTTCAGACCGCGTTCCAGCTTCAGCGGGCTGCCGGGGCCGACATTGCGGGCGAAGATCTCGCCGTAATTGCCGATCTGCTTGATCGGGCGATAGGCCCATTCATCGTCCAGGCCCAGCGTCTGGCCCATGCCGGGCGAGGTGCCGAGCATGCGGCGGATCACCGGATTTTCCGACGAGGCCTTCTGCTCGTCGACGTTCTCCGAGCTGACGCCATATTCCTCGGCCTCGATCAGCGCGTTGCGCACCCACTTCACGATGGCGAAGTATTCGTCGTCACCACGGCGCACGGCCGGCGCCAGCGGCTCCTTGGAAATCGCTTCCGGCAGGATCAGATGGTCTTCGGGGTTCTGCGCGTTCACCGAACGCAGCGCCGCCAGACCGGAGATATCCGTGGTATAGGCATCGCAACGGCCCGAGAAATAAGCCTTGTACGACTCCTCGAAGCCCTCGAACACCACCGGCTGCAGGCTCATGCCGTTGGCGCGGAAATAATCGGTCAGGTTCAGTTCGGTCGTGGTCCCGGACTGGACGCAGACTGTGGCGCCGTCGAGCTGGGTGGCGCTGTCGACGCCGGCCGCCTTGGTGACCAGGAAGCCCTGACCGTCATAGAACCAGGTGCCGACAAAATGCAGGCCCAGCGACGCATCACGGGTCAGCGTGTTGGTGCTGTTGCGCGACAGCAGATCGATTTCACCCGACTGCAACGCCGTGAACCGCGCCTGCGCCGACAGCGGCACGAACTGGACCTTCTCTCCGTCGCCCAGAATGGTCGCGGCGACAGCACGGCAGAAATCGGCATCCATGCCGCTCCAGCGGCCGGTGCTGTCCGGCGCCGAGAAGCCCGGCAGGCCGGTGTTCACGCCGCAGCGCAGCGTGTCGTTCTTCTTGATCGTGTCGAGTATCGCGCCGGCATTGGCGGGTGCGCTGAGCGCGCCCAGAGCGACGGTCGCGGCGAGTGCTGCCACAAAGGTCTTGATCGACATGAGTATCGCGAAGCCCCTCATCTGCACGCCAGCCTGTTCCAGGGTGTCCACCCCGTATCATGGCCCCAGCCAGGATCGGTATGGTGGCAGGTCCGGCATGCCTTGTTTCGAGTGGAAAACGGTCGACCGCATGTGCTCCCGGCCGGACCCGCGGGTGGCGCCCCCCCGGACGCCAACCAGCTTTCCCACATCTTCCCCTGAACGTTCGTAGCACACCGGTCAATCGTCATGCAAGCGTGCGCCCCTGTGGTTGCCTGGCGGACGCAGTCCGGGTTGCAACCCGGCCGCGATCGCGCTGAAATGCGTCACCCGTCCACGGTGCTGCATCGCCAGCGCCGGCGCGCGTGCCGGACGACACCGGCCATGTCGCGACCACAATTGTTTCCGGAGCCCCGCCCCATGTCCGATACCCCCAAGCCACAGCCCGCACCGGCAAGCGCCGACGACGGCCATGACGGCGCCGGCGGCCGGTTCGGGGAAGACACCCGCATCGTTCACGTCGGGCGCGATCCCTTTGCCAATCACGGCATCGTCAACCCGCCGGTCCACCATGCATCGACCGTGCTGTTCCCCACACTTGAGGCAATGGTCGCGGCCTCGGCCGACCCCACGCGCGGGGTCTATTATGGCCGCTATGGCACACCCATCACCCATGCGCTGGAAGATGCCTATGCCAGCCTGGCGGGCGGGCATCGCGGCGTGGCGCTGGCCTCGGGCAAGACCGCGCTGATGGCGGTGCTGGCGGCCTTCACCCGCGCCGGCGATCATGTGGTGCTGCTCGACAACGTCTATGAGCCCACCCGTGCATTGGCCGATCAGTTCCTGGGCCGCTATGGGGTGGAGGTCACCTATGCCGACCCGATGCTCGGCGCCGATATCGCCACGCTGTTCCGGCCGAACACCAGGCTGCTGATGCTGGAGGCGCCCGGCTCGCTGACCTTCGAGGTCCCAGACCTGCCGGCGATGATCGCCGCCGCCCGCGCGGCCGGGATGCGCACCGCGCTGGACAATTCCTGGGCGACGCCGCTGTACCTGAAGCCGCTGGCGATGGGCGTCGATGTGGTGATGGAGGCGGGAACCAAATATCTGGTCGGCCATTCAGATGCCATGCTGGGCGTTCTGTCGGCGACGGAGGACGCCTTCCCCTTCATCCGCAAGGCGGCGAGCGAGATCGGCGCGCCGCCCGGCCCCGACGACTGCTATCTGGCCCTGCGCGGCCTGCGCACCCTGTCGGTGCGCATGGCGCGCCATCAGGAAACCGGCCTCACCCTTGCCCGTCATCTGGCCGGCCACGATATGGTCAGCCGGGTTCTGCATCCCGCCCTGCCCGATTGCCCCGGCCACGACGCGTTCCTGCGCGACTTCAAGGGGGCGAGCGGCCTGTTCGCCATTGAACTGGTGCGGCCCGACGACCGGCCGGTGCCCCGGACCCGCATCGCGGCGATGGTCGACGACATGGTCCTGTTCAAGATGGGCTTCTCGTGGGGCGGATATGAAAGCCTGGTGCTGCCGGTCGATCCGCGCCGGGCACGCACCGCCACCCGCGGCAACTGGGAGGATCGCGGGCCCCTGCTGCGCATCCATGCCGGCCTTGAGGATCCGGCGGATCTGATTGCCGACCTCGATGCGGGCCTCGCCCGCTATGCCGCCGCCGGCTGAGGCGACCCCCGGGGGGGGCGATCCAGGGTTCCGGCCCGTGATCGGCACCGGGCCAGGGGCACTGCCCGGCCGGGGCCGATCACGGAGACGCTGCCTGTCATGACCGCCAACCCGTTGTTCATCCAGTCACCCGCGCGGATGGCGACGCTGCGCCGGGTTCTGACCACGCTGCTGCTGACCGCCGCCCCCGTCGCGGCACTTGCCGCCGACGCCCTGACCACACCGCCAGCCGACGATCCGGCCCCGGGCACGCGGCTGATGGTCGATCCGACAGCCCTGCCCGCGCCCGGCGATGCCCCGAGCCCGGCAAATTCGCCCGATCGGATCAGCCGGCCCGAGGGTGCGGCACCGCGCCTGCCCGACGGCTTCCGCGCCACCCTGTTCGCCAGCGACCTCAGCCATCCCCGCCAGTTGCTGGTGGCGCCCAATGGCGATGTGCTGCTGGCCGAAAGCCGGGCCGGGCAGATCACCCTGTTGCGCGACACCGATGATGACGGTCACGCGGACATCCGCGAGACTCTGGTCGACGGCCTGTCGACGCCCTATGGTCTGGGCCTGCGCGAGGGCGCGCTGTGGGTAGCCGATACCCGCGGGGTCTGGCGATACGCCTATCAGCCGGGCGACCGGCGGATCACGGCCGAGCCCGAGGCGATGACCCCGCCCGACGCGCTGGGCAGCGCCAGTGGCCATTCAACCCGCGGGCTGGCGCTCGATCCCGAGACCGAGGGTTTCTGGGTCTCGATCGGGTCGCGCGGCAATATCGGCATCGAGCCCGAACCCCGCGCCACCATCCAGCGCTTCGACCGCCCGGGCGCCGCCGGCACCAGCTTCGCCACCGGCCTGCGCAACCCGGTCGGTCTGGCGATCCATCCGAAGACCGGCGCGCTGTGGACCGTGGTCAACGAACGTGACGGCCTTGGCGACGCGCTGGTGCCCGATTACCTGGCCCGGGTGACGGAGGGCGGATTCTATGGCTGGCCCTATGGCTGGGCGGGCGCCGACGGCCGGGCGATTGCCCAGCCGGGCTATGAAGACCGCGCCCAGGGCCGGCTCGACGGGCTGATTGCTCCCGATTTGCGATTCCACGCGCCTTCCGCACCGATCGGATTGACGTTCTACGATGGCACAACATTCCCGGAACGATACAGGGGTGGCGCCTTCATCGCCCTGCGCGGGTCTTGGAATGCGGCAGATCCGCGGGGCTATCTGGTCGCCTTCGTTCCCTTCACCGCCGATGGACGGCCCGATGGCGAGGCCTATGAAGTCTTTGCCTCGGGCTTCCGGACCGGCGGTGGCACCGGCGGTTCGGCGGCCTCGGTATGGGGCCGGCCGGCCGGGGTCGCGGTTACCCCCGATGGCGCGCTGCTGATCGCCGATGACACCGGCAACACGCTTTGGCGTGTCGATTATACCGGCGGGTGAATTCGACGGCGGATATCGCCCCATAGAGATCGATGCGTTTGGCACGAGCCTTGCCACGAAGCCTCCGAACCGACCGTTCCGGTCTGGCAAGAGTTGAGGCAAAGCGGCAGATGAGCGCATTGATCGGCATTCTGAATGGCAAACCGGTTGGCGACCGTTTGCATTCTGCACTGGATCAGCTGGACCCGACCCGCACGACCCGGCGCGACACCCGTATGCTTGCAACCCGTGAGGCTGCCGCCGGCCTCGCCGCCATCGGCCCGGCGGCAGCCGGGGTACCGGGTATGCGGCCGCCGTTGATCGCCCCGCCCGGCCCGGCACAGACCGGTGGCATGCCGTCCGAGGGGACGGCGGGGGGTGGGGCAGCGACGGGTGCCTGCCTGCCGCCCGATGCCCGCCTGTTGCGGCTGGGGGCGGCCACCCTGGGCGTCGTGGGGCCGGCAGCGGCACTGGCGGGCCTGGGCTTCGGCTGTGGAAACATCGCCCGCCGCCGCCGCCCTGAACCGGGCAGCGCGCTGAACCGGCTGTTGCGCGACATCGAGGACAATGTCGGGCCCGATCTGGCCTTGCGCCGCCTGCTGGACCGGGTGGGCGGCGACATGTCCTTCACCCTTCTGATGGACGACGACCCGCGCCGGATGTTCGTCGCCCGGGGCGCATCGGGCCTGACGCTGGCGGCCGGTGACCATACCGGCTTCATCGCCAGCGACGACCGCCTGTTGACCGGCACTCTGCAATCGGCCGTGATCCTGCGGCCCGGCGACATCGCAACCCTGTCCACCGATCGCGTGCGCGTGTTGGATGATTGCGGGCGGATCATCACCCGCCGCCTGACGCCGGCCGCGGCACCCACCAACGTGCCGCCAATGCCGCGGCCGGGAGAGACCATGACCCAGACAGATCTGGCCCGCCTGGGCGAAGCCGTGCGGCTGGGTGCCGGTCTGGTGTCGCCGGTGCGCGCGCCATTGCCGGCCGCCGTCGGCGCCGGCATCCATGGCCGCGTCGCGATCAGCGCCGCCGCCGCCCTGATGCCGGCCGTGTCGGTCGCCGCCGATATCTGGCGGCTGTGCTATGGCATCGACGTTCTGGTGCGGCCACTGGCCGACGGCGCCCGGCCATACCTGCCGATCGACATGGCGATCCTCGTGCCCGAAGCCGGCGAGGCGGTCGACGCCAGGGCGATGCCGCACCTGCTCCGCCAGGGCGGTGCCCGGTCGGTCGCGGTGCTGGACCTGTCGGCCAGCGGCCAGATCCACGAGACGATCGGCGCCGACGCCTGCTGGCAGCTGTCGCTGCCGGCCGAACATGGCGTCGCCCCCACCCTGTCGGCACTGGGGCTGATCGCCGGGCTGGTTGCCATCGGCGCGCGCATGGCGGCACTCGGCAACGGTGCCCCCGGTCGGCCACTGCCGACGGTCGAGGATCCGGGCGTGTCGCCGCGCACCATGGTCCGCATGCTGCACGCAGCCGCCGACCGGATCGATACCGCCGGGCTGATGGCGGTGCTGGAACAGGCATCCGCCGGCGCCTCGGCCACCCACGTCACGGCCACCCACGTCACGGCCGGCGACCGTGCCAGTGCCAATGCCGCTGCCAACCCCATTCGTGAGGCTGCCGACGCGATGGCCGCGAGCGGCCGCCGCCGGGTCGACCTGATGCTCGATCAGCCGTTGACCGGCCACCGTGATGCGCCGGGCCTGACCGAACTGGCCTGCACGCTGTTCGCGGAAATCGCCCATGTCATCTGCCTGCCGGCCCAGACCCGCGACCCGTTCGGAGGCCCGATCGCCCCGACACCATCAGCCCCGGTGCTGACGCCCTTTCCAGAGATCCCGACGGATGTTCTCCTCGCCGGTGGCGGCACGGCAATGCTGGCGACCGAAATCCTGGTCGCGGCCGCAGCCGCGATGCGCACCGCATACGACTTTGCCCGCGCCAGCGGCGCACCGCTTGGCCGGCCGCGCTGCCTCAACGGCCTGCGCGGCGGCTGAGGCCGCCCGCATCCTGACGGCGCCCGCATCCTGCACGGTGTCTACAACTCGACGCTGGTTCCGTCGATATCGGCTGCCGCCCAGCTCTGACGCTTGCGATAGATGGTGGAGGCGCTGATCCCCAGCAGCGCCGCCGCCCGCGGTACATTGCCGTCGCAGATCCGGATCGCGCGCTCGATCGCCGCACGTTCCACCTGCCAGAGCGGTATGATGCGGGTGCCGCTGCCGGCGAGCAGCCCGCTCGCCTCGTCGTCGTCATCGTCGATCGGTTCGAAATCCAGCAGCGGTGGCGGCTCCATCGCGGCCGGCGCCGCGGGGCCGCGTGGACCGGCCGCTGCGGCGGGTGCCACGGCCTGGCTTTCAGCCTCGCGCACCACCGCCGGCAACATGTCCAGGGTCAGCATCTCGCCGTCGTTCAGCACGATGGCGCCGTGCAGCACGTTATAGAGCTGGCGGATATTGCCCGGCCACCGATAGGCCATCAGCGCCGCTTCTGCCGCAGGTTCGATGCCCTTGAACCGCTTGCCCTCAAGTGTGGTCAGTTCGCCCAGCAGATGCCGCGCGATCAGCAGCACGTCGTCGCCACGCTCCCGCAATGGCGGCAGATGGATCGGCACCACATGCAGGCGGTAATACAGATCCTCGCGGAACCGCCCGGCATCCACTTCCGTCAACGGGTCGCGGTTCGTGGCGGAAACGACGCGGATATCAACCCGCTCCGTCGTGCCCGAGCCGACCTTCTGGACACTGCCGGTCTGCAGAAAACGCAACAGCTTGCCCTGCAGGGCCAGGTCCATCTCGCAGACTTCGTCGAGGAACAGCGTGCCGCCATGAGCCCGCATCGCAGCACCCTCGCGATCGGCATGCGCACCGGTAAAGGCACCGCGGACATGGCCGAAGATCTCGCTTTCCATCAGATCGCGCGGGATGGCGGCGCAGTTCAGGGCCACGAACGGCCCCGCCGCACGCGGACTGCGGGTGTGCAGGGCCTCGGCCGCCAGTTCCTTGCCGGTGCCGCTTTCACCGGTGATGAACACCGATGCCCGGCTCTGGGACGCGCCCTCGATGATCCGATAGACCCCCTGCATCACCAGCGACCGGCCGATCATGCCGCAATAAGACGCCCGTTCGCCGATGCGGTCGACCAGCCGCGCCAGCGTGCCCAGCGCCAGGGCATTGCGCACCGTCACCACCAGCCGCTCAGGCGCGAATGGCTTGACCAGGAAATCATGGGCGCCGGCGCGCATCGCCTCGACCGCCACATTCACCGATCCGTGCGCCGTCACCACCACCACGTCGCAGCCCCGGCCCCGATGGCGCAGATCGGCCAGAATGTCCAGCCCGTTGGCGTCGGGCAGCGTCAGGTCCAGCAGCACCAGCGCCGGCACGGTATGGGTCATCCGTTCGAACGCCGCCGCTGCGGTGCCGACGGCGGTCGCGGCGATGCCGGCCATGCGCAGCTGTTCGACATACAGGCGCGCCAGCAGGGCGTCATCTTCGATGATCAGAACTTCAGATGTACCGTCAACAGCCGCCATACCCATCCCGCCATCAAGCCCGTCCCACGACCGGCTCGCATGGCTGCGCCTTTTCCGGTCCGTCATCGCCAAGCCTAGCAGACCACAACGGCGCGGTCAGCGTCGGCGATAACACGCGAGTGACGTGTATGGGCCTCAGTTGCCGGCCGGCTCGTCCAGGGTCGCCATGCGGGCATCGGCTGCGGCACTCAGCGCCGGATCGGCTGCGGCGTTCAGCCTGTCGACCAGCGCGCCGGCCGGCTGATGGCCGCGCAACGATGCGCGCCGCGCCCGCGCCAGGGCCTCGACCATATCCGGCGGGTCGCCGGCCAGCGCGCGCAGCGCCAGCGCATGATCGGCAGCACCATCGCCGGTCGCGGCCGCCCGCCGCAACCGCGCCTGAGCCGCCGGCGCATCCACCGGGCCGGCCCGGCCGTTCAGCTGCATCAGCGCCAGTGCCGTATCGGCGGCAACGATCCCGCCCGCCGCCGCCTGCGCGTAAGAGCGGGCGGCCTGCGCCGGATCGGCCGCCAGAGCCGGCGGCACCCCGTCTTCCAGCAGCCGCGCCAGATTGAAGGCGGCACGGACATGGCCGGCCGCCGCCGCCTCCCGGTACCATTCGGTCGCCGCCACCGGGTCGGCGGCGGCGCCCTGGCCCTGTTCGGCCATCACCCCGGCATAAAACGCCGCGCGGGCATCACCGGCCCGGGCCAGACGTTCGAACAGCGGACGGGCGGTCGCATAATCGCCGGCTTCCCAGGCATGAGCCGCCGTCGCATAGCCTTGCGGCGGTGTCCAGGCCCGTGCGGCAGTGCCGGGCAGGCCCGCCGGGGCCAGCATGGCCACCATAACCGCCAGCAGCGCGCACCGATGCGCCAGCCGCCGGGCCAAGCCCAGCGCACGCGTCCCCCGCACACCCGGCCCCCGCACACCCGGCCCCTGCGCAGCAAACTTCCGATCCGACATCATGCCATCCCTGCACCGCTCCCAACCCCGTGGCGAAGCCGGTCAGCCCGCACCCGTGGTTCCTGTCCCGGTTCGGTACTATCGGTAACCACCGGGTGACGTGCAAGGGATGCGATGCAGTGATTGCAGATCAGGCGCCCAGACGCCAGTCCTCGCCGATCTCCCGGGAGGTGGCAAGCTGCGGTGCCCGATCGATAGCCGTGAAGCCCATATGACGAACGTCGCCGCCCACCCAGACCTTCAGACAAGGGTGGGCCTTGGCACCCGGCCGGGTACCGGTGCGGCCACCCGCCGCGACGTCTGAAATCACCGGTTCGGCGCGACCATACAGGCGTACCGCCGGGCCCTGAAGCCGGCCTTCCGAAACCACCACGGGCCGCAGCCGGGCCTCGGCGCCACTGCGGGCCAGCGCGCCAACCAGGGCCGCGACAACGGTGGGGCCGGGTGCTTCCTCGGTCCGGCCGGCCAGCGGATCGAACAGCCGTGCCGCGAAATCGACGCCGCCATCGGTGGGGGCATAGGCCAGCACCGACGCCGCCCCGTGGCCGGCGCTCCAGCCGGCAAGCGGCGTGAAGGCGGGACGCAGGGCCCGCAAGGTGGCGGCGTCGGCGATCGGCAGCAACAAGGTCGTGCGGCCGGCCGAGGCCAGACCGAATGGCAGGCCGTCGGCGACCCGGCCGCTTGGCACACCCATCGCGTCCAGCAGCTCGGCGCCGCCGAAATCCCCCACCAGATCACGCGACAGCGATGCCCGATAACGCAGCCGGCCATCGGCCTCGCGCACCACCGGCACCACGCTGCCATCCACCTCGAAACGCATCGGGCCACGGCCGTCGCGCCCCAGCAGAACATGGGCCGCCGCCAGCAATCCGGTGCCGTCGACCGGCTGGCGGATGCCGTCGCGCCACATTTCGATCTGCGCATCGGCCTTCAGCGACGGCATCACCGCCGCGATAGTGGTTGCCGGTTCGTCCAGTCCTTCGGCCAGCGCCGACATGTCGTCGGGCCCGCCAAGGACCACGATTGCGCCCAGGCCCGGCCGGGCACTGCCACCAACGCCGCCCGCCCGGGCGAAAAGCCGCACGCGATGCATTTCCAACATGGGACTGGTTTCCCCCGTCCGACCGTGTGGGCCGCTGCCCTTCGCCATCCATCGTCCCGCGACCGCCCCGCGGTCTTGCGGCACACTGCGCAGCGTCGACATCGTACCGTCCGTCCAACTGGCCTGTTCAGTCATTTGGCTAGCTGTAGCACGATTTTTCAACTTGAAATTATCTCGCACGGTCGCCCTGCCGGATCATGCCCCCCGGGACTGGTCACCCGGGCGTTGGCTGCTGTTTAGCACGACCCGCGCGTCGGCGCTGTGATCGAGCCATTACAACTTCGGGTCAGAATGCCCGGTCACAGCGAGGTCACAACCACCTGTTCAGGGGTTTGGTTCCCGTGCTGCGGCCGAACCCGGGCACGTCACGACATGACACCACCACCGCTTCAAGATCCGGGGGTTGGCGGCGGGCGATGGTCAGCGCAATATGGCGCCGCGATGGTGGCCGGACGGAGGATCAGAATGCCGGAAGACGCCAGGGATCAGCAGATGGCGGAGCAGACTATGACCGATCAGGCAGCCCCCCTGGGCACCGCCGCCGTTCCGGAAGACGGCACCAAGGCCCGCCGGCACAAGGACAGCCGCCGGATCGCCGGTGTCGCGCTGGCCCTGACCGATCTGATCATGCTGCAGATTCTGCTGGCGATCGCCCTGGGCCTGCGTCTGGCGCTTGCCGATCTGCTGCCGGTGATCATCACCACCGAGATCTATCGGGGCGTGGCGATCGCCCTGATGCTGATGCCGCTCGCCTGGCTTGCGGCCGGGCTCTATCCCGGCGACGGCCTGCCGGCGCCCGACCGGCTGCGACGACGCAGCCTCACCACGGTGATCGGCTTCCTGTTGCTGGCGTCATGGGATTACGTGCTTCAGGGCCATGAATGGTCGCGAGGCCTGGCCGCCATCGCCTGGCTTCTGGCGCTGGTTGTCCTGCCGATCACCGAGGCGCTGATGATCGGCCGGCTGATCCGCGCTGGCCGCTGGGGTCGCAAGGTGGCGCTGTATGGCAGCGGCCACGCGGTGCGCGACCTGTCGGTGCGGCTGCGGTCCGATCCGGCGCTGGGCTTCATTCCGGCGGTGCGCCTGGAGGATCAGGCATCATCCGTGACCGGGACGGATGCCGGGGACGATGCCGGCCTGCCGCAGATGACGGTTGCCCGCGCGCGTGCGCAGGGTATCGACACTGCCATCGTCTGTCTGGCACCGTCGGCGCTCGATCAGGCGCCGGCGCTGACCTGGTCGCTGGATTTCCCGCGCGTGCTGCTCAGGCTGGAAGTCGACGGCCTGCCCAGCCTGTCCACCCGCACCCGCGAGCTTGGCGGCCGGATCGGCATCGAGATCAGCCGCGGCATGCTGGAGCCGCGCAAGCGCCACACCAAGCGGGTGCTCGATCATATCATCGCGGTTCTGGCGCTGATCCCGGCACTGCCGATCATCGGGCTTGCGGCGCTGGCGGTGAAGATCGCCGACCCGGGGCCCGCCTTCTTCGTTCAGGAACGTGGCGGCAAATCGGGCCGCACCATCCGGGTGCTGAAGCTGCGCACCATGTATCGCGACGCCGATGCCCGTCTGGCCGCCCATCTGGAAGCCGACCCCGCCGCCGCCGAGGAGTGGCGCCGGTTCTATAAACTGAAACGCGATCCACGGGTGCTGCCGGTGGTGGGCGACATCCTGCGCCGGACCAGCATGGACGAATTGCCACAACTGCTGAACGTGCTGACCGGCGAGATGAGCGTCGTCGGCCCCCGGCCCTTCCCCGCCTATCATCTGGCCGCCTTCGACGAGCCCTTCCGGCGGCTGCGCGGCAGCGTGCGCCCCGGCATCACTGGTCTGTGGCAGGTCTCGGTCCGCTCCGACGGTGATCTCGACGCACAGCAGGCCCTGGACAGTTTCTATATCCGGAACTGGTCGGTCTGGCTGGATCTGGTGATTCTGGGCCGCACGGTCGGTGCGGTGGTCCGCGGCGGCGGCGCGCGCTAGCCTGCCAGCCGGCCAGCCGGCCAGCAATATCAGCCCGGCCGCTGTCTGCCGCCCCGTCGCGTCAGATCGATGAAGGCCCGCAATGCCGGCGGCATCGCACGCGCGGTGGGGTGGTACAGGAAGAAGCCGGGAAAGGGCGGGCACCAGTCGTCGAGCACCCGCACCAGCCGGCCGGCGGCAAGGTCGGCTTCGGCCATGGCCTCGAAGACATAGCCGAAGCCGATGCCGGCGCGGGCGGCGGCCAGGATCAGGAACTGGTCGCCCAGGGTCATCGGGCCGTCGACATCGACGCTGACCTCGCGGCCATCCTTTTCGAACTCCCAGGCGTAATGGCGTCCCGATGGGAAGCGATAGCGGATGCAGTCGCGGCCGGCCAGATCGCCCGGCACGGCTGGCCGGCCCGCCCGGGCCAGATGACCGGGCGACACCACCACCGCCGAGCGTACCGGCGGCCCCAGCGGCACCGCCACCATGTCCTGAGCCAACCGCTCACCCAGCCGGATGCCGGCATCGAAGCCGTCGGCCACCACATCGACCAGCCCGTCATCGACCACGATCTCAAGATGCACATCGGGGCAGGCAATCCGGAATGCCCCGAACAGGGGCGCCAGCACGGTATGCGCCGCCGGATGGGCCACGTTCAGCCGCAGCCGTCCTCCCGGCCGCTGTGCGGCAGCCCGCGCCTCACCCAGCCCCTCGCCGATCGTCTCCAGCGCCGGCGCCACCCGTGCCAGCAGCCGTTCGCCGGCCTCGGTCGGCGATACGCTGCGGGTGGTCCGGTTCAGCAGCCGCACGCCCAGCCGCGCCTCCAACCCGCGCAGCAGATGGCTGAGTGCCGAAGACGACACGCCAAGTTCATCCGCTGCCCGCCGGAAGCTGCGATGGCGGGCGACGGCGGCAAAGGCGGAGATGGCGGTCAGGTCGGTGCGGTCGATGATCATTGCTGAGATCATCTCATGAGTTCATCCCGGTCCGACACGGTTATCTCATCAAGGGGGCTGTCCCATCTGTGGGTCGTGGCCAGAACGACCGCCGCCAGCACAAGGACACCAGATCCATGACCAGATCCGACCAGATCCGCATCACCGCCCCCACCCGCCTGGCACCGGTCGATGTGCCGCGCCGCGCGCTCGGCGGAGGTGGCCCCGCCATCTTTCCCATCGGCCTCGGCTGCATGGGCATGTCGGAATTCTATGGCCCCGCCGACCAGGACGAGGCGCTGGCGACCCTGGCGGCCGCATGCGACCTTGGCATCGACATGCTCGACACGGCAGACACCTATGGCATCGGCGCCAATGAGGAACTGCTGGGGCGGTTCCTGGCCGGGCTCAAGCCCGCGGACCGGCCGCTGATCGCCACCAAATTCGGCATCGTGCGCCAATCGGGCAGCTATGAGCGGCGGATCGACAACAGCCCCGCCTATATCCGGGCCGCCTGCGATGCCTCGCTGCGCCGGCTGGGGGTGGAGGTGATCGACCTCTATTATTGCCACCGCCGCGACCCTGCCGTGCCGATCGAAGACGTGGTGGGCGCCATGGCCGCTCTGGTGCAGGCCGGCAAGGTCCGGATGCTGGGCCTGTCGGAAGTGAGCGCCGACAGCCTGCGCCGCGCCCATGCGGTGCACCCGATCGCAGCCCTTCAAAGCGAATATTCGCTGTGGAGCCGCGATCCCGAAGCGACCACCCTGCCGGTCGCGGCCGAACTGGGCACCGCCTTCGTCGCCTATTCGCCGCTGGGCCGCGCCTTCCTGACCGCCACGGTCAAGACCGCCGACGATCTGGCCGAGGGTGATTTCCGCCGCGCCAATCCGCGTTTCCAGGGTGCGGCACTCGATGCCAATCTGAAGCTGGCCCAGGCGCTGGCCGCGTTTGGCGCTGCCCGGGGCCTGACCGCCGCTGAAACCGCGCTCGCCTGGATCCTCGCCCGCCAGCCGCATGTGATCCCGATCCCCGGCACCACCCGCCGCCATCATCTGGCAGGCAATGCCGGTGCCGCGACCCTTCAGCTTGCCGCCGCAGACGTGGCGGCGCTGGACGAGATGTTCGCGCCCGGCGCCGTCGCCGGCGCCCGTTACCCTGACGCCGGCTTCGCGGGGATCGAGGCCTGATCTGACGGGTCGGGATCTGACGGGTCGGGATCTGACGGGTCGGGATCTGACGGGTCGGGCACGTCCGGACCGTCGTCGTGAATGGCAGGTGGCGCCAGCGTCACCTGCCCGTCACGCGTGATCAGCACGCCCGCCGCCACCAGCCGCGCGGTTTCGGCATCGATCAGCGCCCGCAATCCGGCGCTGACCGCCTTGAAGCCCAGCATCCGGCCCAGCTCGCGGTGAAGTTCCGCCGGCGCAGCACCCAGATTATCGGTGATGACCCGCAGGATGCCGTGGGCGATCTCGGCCGGGGGCAGCATGTCGGGCTTGCGCAGTGACGACGAACCGACGGCGCTCCGGTCGCGCAGCCGCAGGGGCCTGCCCGGAACGCTGAGGAAGCCGTCGGTATCGATGATCTCGCCCCGCCTGACCGCCAGCCGCGCGGCGGTGCGCACGGCCGCCTGAATGCGTGCGCCCGACCGGCCCAGACCCCAGGCTTCCCGCAGCCGCAAGGTCACCTCGTCGACATGGACCGGGCCTTCGACCTTGACCACCGTCACCACCAGATCCGCCAGCCGCGCCGGTGGCGCCGATGGCAGGTCGCTCGCCGCAAGATCGTCGGGCACCACCGGCGACGCCTCGACATAGGGCACCACCGCCGCGTCATCCGGCGCCGCGCCATCATCCCCGGCGGCCGCGACGGCTGCCGCCGCCATCGGCTCCAGCCCGATCTGATCGACCACCTCGCCCTCGATGGTGACGATATCGACCGGCACCGCGCGGCTGGCGGATGCCGTGCCGCCGGTCAGTCGCTGCTCCAGCACGTCATGGGCGCGGCGGATCGCCTGTTCCACCGCCGCGAGCCGGGTATCGGGGCGGTTGAACCAGTCGGTGCTCCAGATCCGGTGGATGATCCAGCCGTGATCCTCCAGCACCGCCTGCCGCAGCCGGTCTCGATCGCGGGCCGACCGGGCGCTGTGATAGGCAGCGCCATCGCATTCGATCCCCAGCAGATAGCGGCCCGGGCGTTCCGGATCGACCACCGCCAGATCGATGAAGAACCCGGCCAGCCCCACCTGTTCATGCACGGTATGGCCGCGCGCGCGCAGCGCCCGCGCCACCTCGGCCTCAAACACGCTGTCGGGCGCGCGGCCGGTCTGGCGCGCGAAGCCCAGACTGCCGGTGCGGGCATAGTTCATGAAAAGCTTGAATGCCACGACACCACGGCCGCGCGCCCGTTCCAGGTCGATATCCTCGTCGGTGATCGACGCGAACACCATGCACCGGCGCTTGGCGCGGCTGATCAGCACGTTCAACCGCCGCTCGCCACCCTCGGCGCCAAGCGGGCCGAAGTTCATCGCCATATGGCCCTGCGCGTTACGGGCATAGCCGACCGAGATGAAGATCTGGTCGCGCTCGTCGCCCTGGACGTTCTCCAGGTTCTTCACGAAGAACGGCTCGGCCTCATGGGCCTGGAAAAACCCTTCCGCCTCGGGGTGGACGCGGCGCAGGGCCTCAAGCTCGTCCAGGATCGCACGACGCTGGCGGACCGAGAAGGTGGCAACGCCCAGCGACTGCCCCGGGCAGGTGAGGGCGTGGTCGATCACCGCCCGCGCCACCGCCCGCGCCTCGACCGGATTGGTGCCGCTGCCGCCGCGTTCGAACACGCCATCCGGCACATAGGTGAAGCCGAGCCCCACCCCGGCATCGGCGGTATAGGGGCTTGGCACCACAAACAGCCGGTCCTGATAGAATTCGCGATTCGATACCGCGATCAGCGATTGATGGCGGCTGCGGTAATGCCAGCGCAGCATCCGCTGGGGCAGGCCGCGCGCGGCGCACAGGCCGAGAATGCTTTCGATATCGGCGACGCGGGTGGTCTCGTCATCCTCGTCATCCTCGACGCCATCGGCGGTCATCCGGGCAAAGAACCGGGTCGGCGGCAACTGGCGTTCATCGCCCACCACCACGATCTGCCGGCAGCGGGCAATGGCGCCCAGCGCATCCACCGGCTGGATCTGGCTGGCCTCGTCGATCACCAGCAGATCGAAGGTCACCCGCCCCGGTTCAAGGAACTGGGCCACCGACAGCGGGCTCATCATGAACACCGGCTTCAGCGCCTGGACGGCAGGGCCTGCGGCGCTCATCAACTGGCGGATCGGCAGATGCCGGCGCTTCTTGGAAATCTCGCCGCGCAGCACGCCAAGCGGCCCGGCGCCGGCGCCGGTGGTGCGCGGCCGGCGCCGGGCATGCTCGGCGCGCACCTCGGCGCGGGCCAGCTCGATCCGGGCCGTGTCGAGGGCGGCGAAGCGTTCGACCCGGCCGTCATGCTCGGTGCCATCGAACCGGCCGAGTGCCGGATCGGCGGCCAGCATCACCGCCAGCACTGCTTCATGAACCGCCATCTCGAAGGCCGCAATCACGCCCGCCCGGTCCAGCCGGCCGTCGTTCAGCCGATCGACCAGCGGGTCCAGCCCGGCCGCCCGCGCCCGCGCGGTCGCGGCCACAAGAGCTGTCCAGGCACTCAACCCCTCAGGGGCGCCGATCCAGCCATCGGCATGGGCGATCAGCACATCCAGCGGCAGATCGGGGATCGCCGCATCACCAAAGACCGGCCGCGGATCGAAGGCCAGCCGCGCCCACAGCCCCACTGTGTCGTCCACCAGCCCCGGCCCGGCATCGACCAGTGCCGCCGCCCGCCGGTGCAACCCGATGCGATCGGGAGTGCGGGCCGCCAGATCCCGCAGATCCGGGTTGTCCGCCATCCAGTCCACGGCCCGGGCCAGTTGCCGCCAGTCGACCAGTGTCCAGTCGACCAGTGTCCGGGCGCCCAGCGTTCGGTCGGGCAGCGTTCGGTCGGGCAGCGTTCGGTCGGGCGCCGGCGGCTGCGCGCCGCCATCGCCATCGCCCGGCCACAGGCGGCCAAAGGCATCGCGGCCAAGGGCGGAGCCTTCCGCCAGTTCCCCTTCCAGGTCGCGCAGATCGATCAGCGCGGTCAGCGCCGCCACCCGCGCGTCATTGCCGTCCGGGGCCGCGCGCAACGCCGCTTCGGCCACCGCATCCGCCGCCAGCAAGGGCGACAGGCGCGGCCCCAGTTGAACCAGCACCACCCGTTCGGCGCCAAGATCGGTGCCGGTCACCGCCTCGGCGGCACGGCCCAGATCGTCATGCAGCCCGGCCAGATCCAGGCGCAGACCCGCCACGGCCAGCGCCAGCCGCCGGGCCAGTTCGCCCGCCAGCACCCGGTCGGCACAGGCGGCTGTGATGCGCCGGGTCTCGGGCGCCGATGCCGGGCCGCGCACCCAGGCAAGCACTGCCTCAAGCGGCGCCGGATCGCTGCGTTCGCACCGCCACAGCGGGCCGAAGGCGGCACGGCCCAGATCGTCGCCGGCAACCGCCCGCGCCGCCGCCGCCCGACCGGCGATCACCCGGTCCAGCGCCGCCAGCAGATCGGGCAGGGCCTCGGGCCGCGGCCCCGTCAGCACCGAGGTCACCAGCCGGTTGGCGCGACGCCAGTCGCCGCTGAACGCCTTGAACATGCCGGTGCCGCCATCGGCCAGCGCCTGACGCGCCGGCGCCAGATCGGTGCCCCAGGCGATGTCGCCGAACAGCGGCGCGCTGGCCGCACGGGCATCGTGATAGCCGCGCACCGCCTCGACCAGATCGGTCAGATCCGCCGTCCGGTCGTCCCAGGCCACGGCCCCCAGCACCGCCGCCGGTACGTCCGGGGCATCGGCGACCGCCTCGCCTTGGCGGCGCAACGCCTCCATCCCGGTCAGGCTCTGCGGTGCCGCCACGCCCAGATGGCCGGCCAGCCGCTCGGCCGCCTGAATCAGCGCCGACAGCCCACCCGCCACCCGCCGCATACGCGCGCGGGCAGCCGGGCCGAAGCCGGCGGGCAGTGCCCGAAGCCGGTCGCGGGCGGCGCGCAGATCGGCCAGCGGCATGATCAGTGCCTCGGTGGTCACCATCGGCCGCACGGCCTGTGCCTGAACCAGATGGCGGGCGCCGGTCTCGACCAGAGCCCGGATGGCCTCGGCCTGCTGCGACCAAACCGGCCGCAGCATCGCCGCCGGCTCGATATCGGGGGCGGCGGCCAGCCGGCCGGCGCGGGCCAGCAGGAAACCGGCGGCATCCAGGCTGGCCGGCGGGTCGGTTTCCAGCCGGGCTGCCAGTTCCGCCGCCTCGTCGCGTTGGGCCGCGAACCCGGCACGCAGCCGGGTGATCTCGGCGATGCGGCGCTCGACATCCATCGGCGTCACCATGTCGAGCCCGATGCCGCGCCAGGGATGGTCGCCGGGCGGCCCCAGCGCCGCCAGCCGGTCGCCCAGATCCCGCAGCATCGCCATGCGGGTTTCGCGATCGGCCGCCGTCCAGTCCGGCGCCAGCCCGTCCAGATCGAAATCGACCGCACCAATGCCCGAGGCCCGCAGCCGCACCAACTCGCCGATCACCCGATAGGGGGTCAGGCCGGTCGGCGGCAATGGCCGGTGCAGCCGCTCGGCGTGGGCGTTCAGCGTGTCGCGGGCCTCGGTCAACCGGTCGATCAGGGCGGCGTCATCGCCGATGCGCGGGCTGCCCAGATCCCAGCTCCGCTTCAATTCATCCAGCACCTGCCGCTTGCTGGCCTTGTTGCTGTGCAGTTCCAGGCAGATATCGCCGACGCCCGCATGATCCAGCCGGCGCTTCACCACCTCCAGCGCCGCCATCTTCTCGGCCACGAACAGCACGGTCTTGCCATCGAAGATGGCCGAGGCCACGACATTGGCGATGGTCTGCGACTTGCCGGTGCCGGGCGGCCCCTGGATCACCAGGTCGCGGCCGCGCCGCACCTCGTGCACCGCCAGGGTCTGCGAGCTGTCGCAATCCACGATGTGCAGAAAATCAGCCGGCGGGATCAGCGGGTCGACCGGCACGTCGTCGTCATAGCCCTCGTCGGCGGCCCCGAACCCGTCTTCCAGCAGGCCGCGGATCAACGGCCGGTCGGTCAGCCGGCTGTCCGCCGGCCAGATCTCGGGATCGAGATCGCGATACATCAGAAATTTCGAGAACGAGAAGAAGCCCAGCGTGATGGCGTCGGGATCGACCGACCATCCGGCCGCGGATTTCGCCGCCACCGCCTCGGCGACCGCGGCCATATAACCGGCGATATCCGGATCCTCGCCCCCCTCCAGCCCCGGCAGGCGGATGGCGTGCTGCCGGTCCAGAAAGGCTTCCAGCGACAGGTTGGTGGCGATCTCCTCGGGCCGGGCGAGCAGTCGGAAACGGTCGGCGGCCGAGGCGCGCTCCAGTTGCACCGGCACCAGAATCAGCGGTGCCCGGCGCGGAGTGTCGCGGCTGCCGGGGTCGACCCAGGTCAGTACGCCCAGCGCCAGATACAGGATATTGACGCCCTGTTCCTCTTCCAGCGTGCGGGCATCCAGATACAGATCCAGCAGCCGGCGTTGCAGCCCCTCGGAACTCAGCCGGGTCTGAAGCCGGGTATCGGCGTGGCGAGCGGCGACACCGCGCGCGTCGAGCGGCTCGTCATCGGGCTGCGCCAGCATCGGCGGTGTGCCCTCGCCGGGCGTGTCCTCGCCGGGCGTGTCGTCACCGGCTGCCTGATCACTCTGGCCGCCATCCACGGGCACTGCCTCGCGACCGGGCAGAAAGGTGAAGCGGCGCCCCTCGGTGACCAGCAGCCGGAAAATTTCGGTCGAGACCTCGTCCGTCACCTCGATATTGCGCGACCGGCCGGCACCGCGCGGCAGGTTCAGCAACCGGTTGCGCGCCGACAGGTCCAGCAGTTCCATCCGCGCCCGGTCGAGCTTCTGCGCCAGGGGCAGATCGCCCTGAAAGATCGAGCCGGGCCGGACCGGCGGCGCCTCGGGCGCCTCTGGCCGATCGGCGGCGACATCGTTCCCGGGCAGCATTGTCTCGGCCATCACCGCTCACACTTCCGACAGGGGGGCAGATATTCAGGGGCATATCATCCAAGCTGTAGAACCTGCTGGCGCTGAATTCAATCGCCCTGATGGCATTCGCGCGAATTGCGGTGGCGCCGGCGAGGCTTCATCATGATGCCGCCCCCATGGGACCGAACGCCCGCCCCGGCTGCGGAGACATGCCCTTGGCCTTTTCGCTGCGTCAGCTTCAATACTTCGTGGCCGTTGCCGAACGCGGCAGCATTTCATCGGCGGCACAGGCGCTGTCGATCTCGCAATCCACCGTCACCGAGGCACTGCGCGGACTGGAGATCGATCTGGGCTTTCCGCTGGTGGAACGCCATGCCCGTGGCGTCGCCCCCACCTTGAAGGGCCATCAGTTCCTGGCCCATGCCCGCCGCATCCTGGCCGATGTCGCCGATGCCCGGCGCGCGATCCGCGGCGAGGCCCAGGCCCTGGCCGGACGGCTGGCCCTGGGGGTGACGCCGCTGGTGGCAGGCTATGTGCTGGCCGATCTTCTGGCCCGCTTCCGCCGCGCCTTTCCCGATGTCGACGTCCAGACGGTCGAGGACAATGGCGACTATCTGGAACATCTGCTGGTCGGCGGCGAACTGGATGTGGCTGTGATGGTGTTGGCCCCCGGTCGCGGCAGCTCGGCGCTTCAGATCGAAGTGGTCGACATCTCGCCCTATCGGGTGTGGCTGCCGCTGGGCCATCCGGCGGCAGCGGGCGAACGCGTCAGCCTGCGCGATCTGGCGACCGAGCCCCATGTGCTGTTGACCATCGACGAGATCGCCGAGGCATCGGAAGTGGTCTGGCGCCGGCTGGGCATCCGCCCGCCGGTCGCCTTCCGCACCCGATCGGTCGAGGCGGTGCGCAGCCTGGTGGCGACCGGCACCGGCGTCGCCATCCTGCCCGATCTCACCTATCGCCCCTGGTCATTGGAAGGCGACAAGATCGAGGCGCGCGGCGTGGTCGAAGATCTGCCGGCGATCCAGGTGGCCACCGCCTGGCGGCGCGGATCGCCGCTATCGGCCGCCGCCGCGGGCTTCGTGTCGGTTGCGGCGACCCGGCCGGCCGGCCGGCGCTGAACGGCGGGCTTACGCCGGCAGAAAGCGCGGAATCGCCTCGCGCATCGTGGCCAGGATCATGTCGTGCTTTTCCTCCAGCCGCTCCACCGGCCCGCCGACACCGATGGTGAAGCGCCGGCCATAGCTCTGCGCCGGCAGCAGCATGCCGATCACCCCGGCGCCACGGGTGACGGTGTGGCGGGAATAGACATGGCCAAGCCGGCGCACCTCGTTGACCTGCACCATCAGCTCATCGAACGTCATCCGGCGTCCGGGATCGTCTTCGTCGATGTTCACCCGCCGCAGCAGCTTGTCGATCTCGGCATCGGGCATGGCGCTGAACAGCAGCCAGCCGAAGCCTGACCGGGTCATCGAGCGCACGCTGCCCGGCCGGATGCGGTATTGCAGCCCCTCTTCGGAATACAGAACATGGACATACTGCATATAGATGTCGGACTGGGTGCCCAGGCTGACCATCTCGCCGGTCGTGTCCTTCAGGTGCTGCATCAGCCTGAGGATGCGCCCCTCGCCGAACAGCGAGGCCTGCACCCACTCGCCGAGCATGGCGATGCGCATGGTCGGCATATAGGTGCGGGTCGGCCGGTTGAAATCAACATAGCCCAGTTGCAGCAGGCTCTTGAGCAGGGCGGCGGTGCTGGATACCGGATAGCCGAAATGGGTCGCGACCTCACGCAGGGTCAGCGGGCGGCGCACCTCGTCGAAATATTCCAGCACCTCGAACACCCGCCGGGCGGTCTTGATCGCGGCCGTCGACATGACCTGTCTCCTCCTGGCATCAAGCGTGATGTCACGGACCGTACCACCAGCCGGGCAGGACGAGCGAGATGGCAGGGAACAGCAGCAGCAGCAACAGCACGATCAGGTCGCCGATCAGCAGCCGCCACACGCCGGCGAATGTCTTTTCAAGCGGCGCATTCGCCGAGGCCGACACCACGAAACTGTTCAGGCCCAGAGGGGGCGTCACCATGCCGATCTCCGACGTCTTGGTCAGCACGATGCCCCACCAGATCGGATCATAGCCAAGCCCCATCACCAGCGGGAAGGTCAGCGGCAGGGTCAGCAGCATCACAGCAAGCTGGTCGAGAAAGCAGCCCATGATCAGATAGATCACGACCAGGATGGCGATGATCACCCATCCGGGCACGTCGAGCGCCACGATCACCGCCAGCAGATCCTGCGGCAGCCTTGTGATGGCCAGATATTTGCCGAAGATCATGGCGCCGATGATGATGGTGAAGATCAGCGCCGTGCTGCGGATCGACGACCGGAAGGCGGCCAGCATCTCGGCGCGGCGCAGGCCGCCGAGGGTGATGCTGATCACCAGCGCCGCCAGCGCGCCGATGGCCGCGGCCTCGGTCGGCGTCGCGGCGCCGGAATAGATCGAGCCCGCGACGAAGATCACCAGCAGCATGGCCGGCCCGATCGCGGTCAGGCTGCGCAGGCGTTCCGGCCAGGCGGTGCGCATCACCTGCGGCGCGATCGACGGGTCGCGCCGCACCCAGATCATGATCGAGACCACGAAACCCAGGGCCGACAGCAGCCCGGGCACGATGCCGGCCACGAACAGCCGCCCGATCGAGCTTTCGGTCAGGATGCCATAGATGATCAGCCCCAGGCTGGGCGGGATCATGATCGCCAGCGTGCCGGCGATCGCCACCGTGCCCAGCGACAGCCGGTCGTCATAACCGAAGCGGCGCATCTCGGGCACCGAGATCCGCGCCATGGCGGCGGCAGCGGCGGTGCTGGAGCCGCTGAGCGCCGCGAAGCCGGCATTGGCACCAACGGCGGCAAGCGCCAGACCGCCGCGCAGATGGCCGACAAAGGCATAGGCGCAGCGGAACATCGCCTGCACCACCGTGCCCCGGGCCAGCAGTTCCGCCATCAGGATGAACAGCGGAATGGTGGTGAGCAGAAAGGACGAGGCGTGACGATAGGGTTCCGCGCGCAGAATACCCAGCAGCGGCATCCAGCCGGCATTCATCCACACGCCCGTGGCGCCGGCCACGATCAGCGAGAAGCCGATCGGCATGCCCAGCACCAGGGTGACCAGGAACAGCACGATCGGAAAAGCGACGTCGAACATGACTTCAAGGTCTCCGCGAGGGTCAGTGGACGACGTCGCTCGACGCGCGCGGCGGCTCGGGGTCCAGCAGACAGCGCAGCAATTGCAGCGCCATGCGCAGCCAGAGCAGGATCACGCCCGCCGCCAGCAGCACCCATGACGGATAGACCGGCATCGGCACCTGCGTGAACGGAAACGGTGTCGCGATCACCCGGTCGCGGATGATGTTGGTCCAGATCTGTTCCACCGCCATCCAGGCGATCAGAGACACGGCGAACAGCGTCAACGCCAGGAACAGCGCCTCCAGCAGCCGGCGGATACCGGCCGGAAAATGCCTGGAGACGAACTCGACCGCCACATGGCCGCGCTTTGCCTGAAGCTGGGCGATGCCGAGGAACACCACCCCCACCATCAGATAGGTCTCGACGAATTCATGGGTGCCGAAGACCGGGGACGCGAAGAGATAGCGGCCGCCGGCATCCATGGCGATCAGCAGCATCATGACCGCGAGCAAGGCCACGGCGACATATTCGAACACGGCTTCCAGCCGGCCGATCAGGCGGTCGAGCGTCTCCAAGACATCGTCTCCTCAGGCCGCGGCATGGGTCTTGAGGGCGGTGACCCAGGCATCGACCACGCGCTGCGCCGGCAGGTTGCGGTTCTGGTAGAGATCGACCCATTTCTGGCGGATCGGGGTCAACCGCCGCGCCGCCTCGTCGATCACCGCCGGGTCGAGGTCATAGACATCGATGCCTTGTTTGCGGAAATCCGCCCGCCAGGTGTTGGAGGCACGCGCGATGGTATCCCCCTCGAACCTGATCAGATCGCGGCCGGCGCGGTCGAAGACCGCCTGGATATCGGGGGGCAGATCGTCCCAGAGGTCGCGGTTCATCGCGTAATAGCTGTTGAACACACCCAGATTGAGATTGTCGGTGCTGTAGCGCACCAGATCGTTCAGCTTGTAGGAATGAATGCTGGGAATGTGAAAGACGGTGCCGTTGAGCGTGCCGTTCTGCATCGCATTGTAGATTTCGGGCGGGGTGACGGTCACCGGGATGCCGCCGAGCGCCGTGATCGCCTGCTGCTGAACATTGCCGCCAACCCGGATCTTCTGGCCCGACAGATCGTCGAGGGTGACGATCTTGCGGTCGACCATATGCAGGTTGTACGCCTCGGTCGATGAGGCCCTGAGCGCGCGGATGCCGGCATCCTTGAACTCGACCTCGTCCAGAATCCCAAGGCCGATCTCGTAATAGGCCGCTTCCAGGGCATAGATGTCGGCCTTGATCTCGGGGATCGGCAGGCTGCCCACTGTCGCCATCGGCAGCTTCTCGGAGAAGTACTGGGACGGGATATAGGCGATATCGGCGATGCGGGTCTGAACCGCGTCGAGCAGGTCGCGGGCGCTGGCCAATTGTTCGGCCGGATAGTGCTCGAACTTGACCCGACCCTGCGTGCCGTCTTCGATCTGGGCGATCCAATGCTTGATGATCGGCATCGAGTAATGGGTGGTGGGCAGCGAATCGGCCAGTTTGAACGTGATCGGCTTGGCCGCGCGGGCGATCCAGGGGGCTCCGAAGGTGCCGACGGCAGCGCCGGCGGCGGCGAGCTTCACGAAATTGCGGCGATTGATCATCCGTCTTCTCCTCCCGTCTGATGTTTCTGATGTCCCATGCCGGCCCGGCCCGCGATCTTGGTGTCGCCTGGATATCCGGACCGTCCGTCCTGTGCATCGGCCCTGCCGGTCAGCGGGCCACGAAACGGCCCGCGCGGCGCTCCGACACGGCAAGAATGCCCTCGCGGTGGTCCTCGGTCCGGGCCAGCCATTTCTGTTCGACGAATTCATGATCGGTCTGGGCCTGGACCGCATCGGCGAGGCCGCGCCGGAGTGTCGCGCGGGTCGACTGCACGGCCAGGGGAGCGCCCTCGGCGATCTCCTGAGCCAGTGCCATCGCTGCGTCGCGCAGGCGTTCGGCGGGCACCAACAGATCGACCAGACCGATCGCCGCCGCCTCCTCACCCGTCAGCCGACGGCCGGTCATGAACATCCAGTTGGCCTTCTGCACACCCACCAGTCGCGGCAGGGTGTGGGTCAGGCCGAAGCCCGGATGGATGCCGAGCTTGACGAAATTGGCACCGAAGCGCGCTTCAGGTGCGGCCACCCGGAAATCCGCCACCAGCGACAAGCCGAAACCACCCCCGATCGCCGGCCCCTGCACCGCCGCCACGATCGGCTTGCGGTTTCGGAACAGGCGCACCGCCTCGGAATAGAGCGGGTTGCGATCCTCAAGCGCACCGGCGAGTTCCGCCGGCCGGCGCTGGAAATCCGCGCCGGCGCAGAATGCCTTGCCCTCGGATGCCAGCACGATCGCGCGGCAGTCGACATCATCGTCCAACCCCTCGACCAGCGAGGACAGATCGCCGATCAGCTCCAGGTCGAAGAAATTGTTTGGCGGCCGCCTGATTTCGAGAACCGTGACATGGCCGTGGGTCGAGACGTGAACGTCTCCCTTGCGTGCGGTCGACATGGTTGTACCTGCCCGTTTTCCTCGGCAGATACCCTGGGGTTCCGCCTGTTCTTGCTCCGGCTGCGGGACAGCATGCCCCGGCGTTCCTCCCGCCTTTCAGCGCCGGAAGTATAGTCAGAAGCCCGGAGGAGCGGCGACCGTTTCGCAGATGTGTTTTGTTTTTCCACATATCTGGATGTTTTTTCAGATCCATGGAAATCAGTCGCGCCGCGCGCTTGTTCAAATCCATGTATGTGTATCTGAATTCCAGATGGATGAACCGTCTTCCACAGGCCCTGCCACCCTGTTATCCCAAAAACGGACAGAACCAGCGACGCGTTGAGGGAGGATGCAGGATGTCGGATGCACAGGCGGTGCTGTATGCGGTGACCGGACGGGTTGCCACCATCACCCTGAACCGGCCCGACAAGATGAACGCCTGGACGCCGGGCATGGAGACCGGGTTCCGCGCCGCCATGGATCGGGCGGTCGCCGACGAGGTGGTGCGCGCGATCATGGTCACCGGCGCCGGCCGCGGCTTCTGCGCCGGTGCCGATATGGGCCGGTTGACCCCGGCGGCCCCCGGCGAGGACAAGCCCGCCCCGGCCGCCGCGCGCGACTTTACCCTTGAGAATTTCGGCCAGCGCTATTCCTGGCTGCTCGACGTGCCGAAGCCGATCGTGGCCGCGATCAACGGCGCCGCCGCCGGTGTCGGCCTGTGCATCACGCTGTATTGCGACCTGCGCTATATGGTCGAGGACGCCAAGCTGACCACCGCCTTCGCCAGGCGTGGGCTGATCGCCGAACATGGCAGCGCCTGGATCCTGCCCCGGCTGATCGGGCCGATGGCCGCCGCCGACCTGCTGCTGTCGGGCCGGGTGCTGACCGGCCGCGAGGCGGCGGCGCTGGGGCTGGTGCGCGCCCTGCCCGCCTTGGGCTTCGTCGAGGCGGTCCATACGATCACCGCCGAACTGGCCGAGCTGTCATCGCCCCGGTCGATGCGGATCATCAAGCGCCAGCTCTATGCCGGCCTGTTCCAGGATCTGGCGACCGCCACCCACCTTGCCGACACCGAACAGGTGAAGTGTTTCGCCACCGAGGATTTCCGCGAGGGCGTCGCCCATTTCGTGGAACGCCGCGCCCCCGCATTCACCGGCCGCTGAAGGAGACCCCAACCGTCATGCTGCCCCTCAACGGTATCAAGGTGATCGAGATCGCCCAGAATCTCGCCGGCCCCCATGCCGGCGAAATCCTGGCGTCCCTCGGCGCCGACGTGATCAAGGTGGAACGGCCCGATGGCGGCGACGATGCCCGCGGCTGGGGCCCTCCGTTCGCCGGCGACACCGCCGTCACCTTCCACGCCATGAACCGCAACAAGCGCGGCATCACGCTGGATCTGAAGGATCCGGCCGGCCTTGCCAGATTGCGGGATCTGCTGGCCGACGCCGATATCCTGGTCCAGAACATGCGCCCGGGCATGATGGAACAGATCGGCCTCGACGCCGACAGCCTCGCCGCGCTCAATCCACGCCTGATCTATTGCTCGCTCTGGGCATTCGGCGCCACGGGGCCGATGCGCCTGAAGCCGGGCTATGAACCGATCATCCAGGCATTCGCCGGCATCTTCAGCGTCAACGGCACACCCGAAGGCCCGCCCTCGCGGGTGGGTATGCAGGTGCTGGATCTGGGCACAGGGGTCTGGGCGGCGCTGGGTTGCCTGGCGGCTCTGCTTCAGCGCGGCACCACCGGCCGGGGCATCACGGTCGACGTGTCGCTGCTGGAAACCGCCATGGGCTGGCTCGCGATCTATTTCGCCGCCTTCAAGGTCACCGGCCGCCAGCCGCAACGTCATGCCAGCGGCAACCCCAATGTCGTGGTTTTCCAGTCGCTGCCGACATCCGACGGCGAGATCGTGGTCGCGGCCGCCAATGACCGGCTGTTCGCCAAGCTCGCCCGCGAGGTCGGCCGACCCGACTGGGCGGACGATCCGCGCTATGCCACCAACGGATTGCGGGTGGCCAACAAGGCGACCCTGCTGCCCGAGCTGGAGGCGATCATGCGCACCCGCGGCAAGGCCGAATGGGCGGCGCGCCTTGAAGCCGTGGGTATTCCCTGTTCGCCGATCCATTCGCTGGCCGAAATCGCGGCCGATGCCCAGTTGGCAGCCCTCGATCTGGTCGCGCGCATTCCGGATACCGACTTGGACGTGGTTGGTCTGCCAGTGTCGCTGGGCGGGGAACGCCCCGGCATCCGCAACCGCGCGCCACGGCTGGGCGAGCATAATGACGAGATCCTGGGGCCGCGCTGAGCGACCGCGCAGAGCCCATCGGTTTTTCCGATAGCCAACCTTCGATGCTTTGGTGTGGCGCAGGGTCGCCGGCCACGCGCACACTGACCCTCAGGGACATGGGCCGCAGGGAGACGGGTTCGAGGGCTGAAAGCCCCACCTGTGCGGCCGGCACAGACCTTGAGGGAGACAACCATGCGCATCAAGGCTTTGGTCGCCGGTGCCGTCGGCACCGCATTGGTCGCGGGCCAGTTGGCGGGGGCCGGTGGCGCCGCCGCCGCCGGCATGATGACGGCGCTCGGCGCGGGCGAGGGGCAGGTCGATATCGTCGCCTGGCCCGGCTATATCGAACGCGGTGAAACCGACAAGGATTACGACTGGGTCAGCGGCTTCGAGGCCGCGACCGGCTGCAAGGTCACCATCAAGACCGCCGGCACATCCGACGAGATGGTGGCGCTGATGAACGAGGGCGGCTTCGATCTGGTGACCGCGTCGGGCGATGCCAGCCTGCGCCTGATCGCCGGCAAGAAGGTCCAGCCGATCAACACCGACCTGATCCCGAGCTGGAACACGGTCGACGACCGGCTGAAGAGCGCGCCCTGGCATACGGTCGACGGGGTCCATTACGGCACGCCCTATCAATGGGGCTCCAACGTGCTGATGTATTCGACCGAGGTCTTCAACGAGGCGCCGACGTCGTGGAAGGTGGTGTTCGAGGAAACCACCCTGCCCGACGGCAAATCCAACAAGGGCCGCATCCAGGCCTTCGACGGGCCGATCTATATCGCCGACGCGGCGCTCTATCTGATGGCTCATCAGCCGGATCTGGGCATCAAGGATCCGTATGAGCTGACCGAGGTGCAGTATAAGGCGGCACTCGACCTGCTGCGCGGCCAGCGCAAGATCGTCCAGCGCTATTGGCACGACGCCATGGTTCAGATCGACGATTTCACCAATGAGGGCGTCGTCGCGTCATCGTCATGGCCGTTCCAGGTCAATCTTCTGAAGGGGCAGGGCAAGCCGATCGCCTCGACCATCCCCGAGGAAGGCGCCACGGGCTGGGCCGACACCACCATGATGCATGCCGACGCGGCCCATCCCACTTGCGCCTATCTGTGGATGGAGCATTCGCTGGCCCCCAAGGTTCAGGGCGATCTTGCTGCATGGTTCGGATCGGTGCCGTCGGTGCCGGCGGCCTGCACCGGTAATGCGCTGCTGGGCGACGAGGGCTGCGCCACCAACGGCATGGGCAATTTCGAGCGGATCAGCTTCTGGCGCACCCCTGTGTCGAAATGCGAAAGCCAGGCCGAGGGCTGCGTGCCCTATTACCGCTGGGTGTCGGACTATATCGCGGTGCTGGGCGGCCGCTGACCGGGCCATCGTCGGGCGTGTGCACCCGTCTCCGGCTGCGCATGCCCCACATCCCTGCCCCATCCTTCTCCGTCCATCCGTGAACGGCTGATGCTGACGATGCCATTGATCCCGGACAGCGCGGTCGCCACCGCCGCAGCACCGGCCATGCCGGCCGTGCGTTTCACCGCCGTGTCGCGCCATTTCGGCGCGGTCCGGGCGGTGGATGCGGTCGACCTCGACATCATCGCCGGCGAATTCTTCGCGATGCTGGGGCCGTCGGGCTCGGGCAAGACCACCTGCCTGCGGCTGATCGCCGGTTTCGAGCAGCCGACCACCGGCCATATCGAGATCTTCGGCGACACCGTCGACGGCGTGCCCCCCTATGCCCGCGCGGTAAATACCGTGTTTCAGGACTATGCCCTGTTCCCGCATCTGAGCGTGCGCGACAACGTCGCCTATGGTCTGCGGATGCGTGGTATGGACCGCCGCCAGCGCGGCGAGCGCGCCGATGCCGCCCTGGCGCTGGTGCGGCTCGACGGCTTCGGCGACCGCAAGCCGGCGCAATTGTCGGGCGGCCAGCGCCAGCGGGTGGCGTTGGCCCGCGCCCTGGTGCTGGAGCCACGGGTGCTGCTGCTGGATGAACCGCTGGGCGCGCTGGACCTGAAGCTGCGTGAAGAGATGCAGGTGGAGCTGAAGGCCCTCCAACGCCGTTTGGGCCTGACCTTCGTGTTCGTCACCCACGATCAGGGCGAGGCCCTGTCGATGGCCGACCGGGTGGCCGTGTTCAACCAGGGCCGGATCGTGCAGGTCGACACGCCCGAAGCCGTGTATGAACGCCCGCGCACCCGGTTTGTCGCCGGCTTCGTGGGCGGCGCCAACGTCCTCGACCCGGCACTTGCCGCGGCCGCCGGCGCGCCGGCGCGGCTTGCCTCGCTGCGTCCTGAAAAGATCGCGCTGCTGGCGGCCGGCGCCGCCGTGCCCGACGGCCATCTGCACCTGGATGGCGTGCTGGCCGATGCGCTGTATCAGGGTGCGATGCGCCGGCTGACCGTCCGCAGCGCGGCCGGTGCCCCGATCTCGGTCTCGGTGCCCGCCTCGGCCGGCATCCCGCCTGAGGGCAGCGCCGTGCGCCTGGTGTTTCCGGCCGGCGCCCTTGGCGCGATGGAGGAGGCATGACCGCGGCCGCCATCGACCGGCGCGCGCTGCCACCCCCGCCCGGGCGGCACGGCATCGCCCGGCGGCTGTCGGACATCATCCTTCGCCGGCGCGGGCTGCTGCTCGCCTGCCTGCTGATCCCGCCGCTGTTGTGGCTGGGCATCATCTATCTGGGCGCCCTGTTCACCCTGCTGGCCCACAGCCTGTTCTCGATCGACGAGTTCGCGGGCACGATCATCTATCAGCCGACCCTGAAGACGTTCGGCGAATTGCTGCGCCCGGCCAATCTCGACATCGTGCTGCGCACGGTGGGGCTTGCGACCGTGGTCACGCTGCTGGCCGCCGTGATCGGCTTTCCAGTCGCATGGTATGCCGCCCGCTATGCCCGGGGCCGCGCCAAGGCGCTGTTCTATCTGGCGGTGATGATGCCGCTCTGGTCCAGCTATCTGGTCAAGCTCTATGCCTGGAAGCTGCTGCTGGCCAAGGAAGGCGCCATCGGCTGGGTCGCGGCCCGGCTGGGGCTGGGCGGTGTGATCGATGCCTGGCTGTCGCTGCCGCTGGTCGGTGGGCCGTCGCTGTCGGTCAGCTATACCGGCATGGTGCTGGTGTTTCTGTATCTGTGGCTGCCGTTCATGATCCTGCCGATCCAGGCGGCGCTGGAACGGGTGCCGGCCAGCATGCTGGAGGCATCCTCCGATCTGGGCGCGCGGCCGGGCCAGACCTTCCGCACCGTGGTGCTGCCGCTGGCGATGCCGGGGGTGGTGGCGGGTGCCATCTTCACCTTCTCGCTGACGCTTGGCGATTACATCGTGCCGCAGGTCATCGGCACCTCGGCGCTGGTGCTGGGACAGGCGGTCTATATGCAGCAGGGGGTTGCCGGCAATCTGCCGCTGGCCGCCGCCTTCGCGGTGGTGCCGATCGTGGTGATGGTGATCTTCCTGACGGTCGCCAAGCGTGTGGGGGCCTTCGATGCGGTCTGACCCGAAACGATCCGATCCCAATCGGGCGTCGTTGCCGCTGAAGCTGGGCGCCGGCTTCGGCATCCTGTTCATGCATCTGCCGCTGGGTTTCATCATCCTCTATGCCTTCACCACCGAGGAACGGTCCTATGCCTTTCCGCCGCCGGGGCTGACGCTGAAATGGTTCGCGGTGGCCTGGGAACGGCAGGACATCCGCGATGCGCTGGGTCTGTCGTTGCAAGTCG
Organism: Tistrella bauzanensis; assembly: GCF_014636235.1. Classification (NCBI taxonomy): domain Bacteria; kingdom Pseudomonadati; phylum Pseudomonadota; class Alphaproteobacteria; order Geminicoccales; family Geminicoccaceae; genus Tistrella; species Tistrella bauzanensis. Next base: position 14,969 of record NZ_BMDZ01000025.1, on the reverse strand, counting down.
CGGCCATCGCCACCGTCGCGGCGCTGGTGCTGGGCACGCTCGCCGCCGGCGCGCTGTCGCGGTTCCGGTTCTTCGGGCGCGAGCCGGTGACCCTGCTGCTGATCCTGCCGATCGCGCTGCCCGGCATCGTCACCGGCATGGCGCTGCGCACCGCCTTCGGGGTCGCCGACATCCCGTTCTCGTTCTGGACGATCGTGCTGGGCCACGCCACCTTCTGCATCGTCGTGGTCTACAACAACGCCGTCGCCCGGCTGCGCCGGCTGAACCCGTCGCTGATCGAGGCGTCGATGGATCTGGGCGGCAATGCCTTCCAGACCTTCTTTCACGTCATCCTGCCGAACACCGCAACCGCCCTGCTCGCCGGCGGCATGCTGGCCTTCGCGCTGTCGTTCGACGAGGTGATCGTCACCACCTTCACCGCCGGCCAGCAATCGACCCTGCCGATCTGGATGTTGCAGGAACTGGTTCGCCCCCGTCAGCGGCCGGTGACCAATGTCGTGGCCGTGCTGGTGATCATCGCCACCTTCCTGCCGATCCTTGCCGCCTATTACCTCACCCGTGGCGGCGAGGCGGTCGAAGGCTCCGGGAAATAGGAGACACCTTCTGATGGACAATACAGCCCCCATGGATACGCGGATGCTGATCGGCCCGGACTTCGTTGCCGGCACCGAGACGGCCGAGGTCATCCTGAACCCCAGGACGGAAGCGACCATCCTGGAGCTGCCCGAGGCATCGCCCGACCAGATCGATCAGGCGGTGACCGCGGCCGAGACCGCCTTCAGCCACTGGTCGCGCACCACGCCGGCCGAACGCTCGATCCTGCTGCTGCGCCTCGCCGACCGGATCGAGCGCGAGGCCGAAGGCTTCGCCGCATTGGAGGCGCTGAATTGCGGCAAGCCCCGCCACGCGGTGCTGGCCGACGAGATCCCGGCGATCGTCGACTGCTTCCGGTTCTTCGCCGGCGCCGCGCGCTGCATGCATGGCGCGGTGGCCGGTGAATATCTGGCCGGCCATACCTCGATGATCCGGCGTGATCCGGTGGGGGTCGTCGCCTCGATCGCGCCCTGGAACTATCCGCTGATGATGGCCGCGTGGAAGCTGGCGCCGGCACTGGCCGGCGGCAACACCGTGGTGATCAAGCCATCGGAACAGACGCCGCTGACCATGCTGAAGCTGGCCGGCATCATCGCCGAGATCTTCCCCGAAGGCGTGGTCAATGTCGTGGTCGGCCGCGGCGAGACGGTCGGCCAGCGGCTGATCGACCACCCAAAAGTCGCGATGGTCTCGCTGACCGGCGACATCGCCACCGGCAAGAAGGTGCTGACCGCCGCCGCGCGGTCGGTGAAGCGCACCCATCTGGAACTGGGCGGCAAGGCACCGGTGATCGTATTCGACGATGCCGATCTGGCGGCGGTGGTCGAGGGCGTGAAGATCTTCGGCTATTACAATGCCGGCCAGGACTGCACCGCCGCCTGCCGGATCTATGCCGGCCCGAAGATCTACGACAAGCTGGTCGCCGACCTGTCGGGCGCGGTGAAGACGCTGAATTTCGGCCAGGACGACGACAGTCTGAACGATATCGGCCCGCTGATTTCCGCCCGCCAGCGCGCCCGCGTGTCGTCCTTCGTGGAACGCGCCAGCGAGCTTGAGCATATCGAGATCACGACCGGGGGCCGTCAGGCGGCAGGAAACGGCTTCTTCTATGAGCCGACCGTTGTGGCCGGCGCCCGCCAGGACGACGAGATCGTCCGCCGCGAGGTGTTCGGCCCGGTCGTGTCGGTCACCCGGTTCAGCGATGTCGACGACGCGGTCAACTGGGCCAATGACAGCGATTACGGGCTGGCCTCGTCGGTCTGGTCGAAGGATATCAGCACCGCCATGGCCACGGCGGCGCGGCTGCGCTATGGCTGCACCTGGGTGAACTGCCACTTCATGCTGGCCAATGAAATGCCCCATGGCGGCGTGAAGCAGTCGGGCTATGGCAAGGATATGAGCATGTATGCGCTGGAGGATTACACCACCGTGCGCCATGTGATGGTGAAGACCGGTCTGTGATCAGCCGCCGGCGAGCGCACGCGCATAGACGCCCAGCGTGCGCTCCACCATCATGTCCACCGAATAGTCGCGGGCGAGCCGCCCCGCCGCCTCGGCCATCGCTGCGCGGGCGGCCTCGTCGGCCAGCAGGCCGGCAATGGCTGTCGCCATGGCCTGGATGTCGCCCGGCGGCGTCACCAGCCCGGCGCGGCCATCGCCATAAAGTTCACGCGCGCCGCCGACATCCATGGCCACCGTCGGCAGATGGCGGTACAGCGCCTCGATCAGCGTATAGGGCAGGCCTTCCTTGCGGCTGGGCATCGCCAGAATGTCGAAACCGGCCATGGCGCGGGCGCCATCCTGCACGCCCAGCCACAGCATCCGGTCCAGCCCCAGACGTCGCGCCTCGGCCTTGACATCGTCGCCATAGGGACCGTCGCCGATGATCGCCCAGACCGGGTCATGGCCCATCTCGCGTACCGCAGCCGCCAGCGCCGGCAGCCGTTCCGGCGCCTTTTCGAACACCAGCCGGCCCACGAAGCCCACCACCAGCGCGTCCTGCGGCAGCCCCAGTTCCTGGCGGGTCTGGTTACGGCCGACCGGCTCCAGCGGCGCGATGCCGTTGGCCACCCGCTCCAGACGCCTGCGGTCGATGCTCAGCGCCTCGCGGGCATGCACCCGTTCATCTTCCGAGACCGCGATGATCTTGTCGGCCAGCGGCGCCGCCGCGCGCTCGATCACCCCATAGACCATCCGGCCCAGCCGGCCGCGATCGGGGTTGAGCGTCACCAGCCCGTGGGGGGTATAGACCACCGACCTCACGGTCTGGCGCAGCCGCGCAAGCCGCGCCAGCAGCCCCGCCTTGCTGCAATGGGCATGCAGCACATCCAGCGGCGCGCGCGCGGCAATGATCCGGCGCAGCGCCATCAGGTCGCCGTAATCGCCCGGCCGCGGGTTGCGGCGCATGGTCAGTTCGATCGCCTCGACCCGGCCGCCCAGATCGCGCAGGCCGGCCAGAAACGGCCCGTCGGCCCGATCGGCCGACCAGACCAGCGTCACATGATGGCCACGTGCCGCCATGCCGTCGCACAGGTCGATGACATTGCGCCCGGCGCCACCCAGCGCCGCCTCGGTGACCTGAAGAATGCGCAAGGGGCGGTCGAACTGCACACCGGTCATCGGGGTCTGGGCTCCAGCAGGCTGTCATAAAGGGCGCGGATGCGCCCAAAACTGGCTTGGGGCGAAAAATCCGCCAGTCGCCCGGCATTGGGGCGCTTCACAGGCCGACCGACCGCGATCAGTGCGGTCATGGCATCAGCCAGCGCGGCGGGATCTTCCGCAGGCACCAGTTGCCCGTCAACCCCGTCGCGCACGACCTCGGGGATCGCCGACACGCGGGTCGCGATGATCGTGCAGCCGGCGGCCATCGCTTCCAGCAGGACAAGGCCGAAGCCCTCCCAGCGCGAGGCGAGCATGAAGACATCCAGGGCCGCGAAGGCATCCATCGGTGTCTGGATCTGGCCGGTCAAGTGGATGCGGCCGGCATGACGACTGTCCCGGGCCAGCCCTTCGATCAGCGCCACATGCGCCGCATCGAATCCCGGGCCGCCGACAATCGCCAGATGTGCCCGCGTCTCACGATCGGCCACGGCCTCGAAGGCGCGGATCAGCACGTCCATACCCTTTTGCGGCGCGATCCGCGCCACTGTGCCAAACAGGATGTCATCCTCGCGAAGACCAAGCTCGGCGCGCAGATCACGTGCCCGACCATAGATCGCGGGTTCGAAGCCATAGGGCACGACATGGCCGTTCGGATGCGGCCATGTCCCCTTGTCGCGAAAGAAGCGGGCGACATGGTCCGACAGATAGACCACCGCGTCGTCGGTCAGCCGTGACAGCAGGTCATGGGCCAGCGCCACCGGGCGCCGGCGCATGTGCTCCTCGTCATTATGCTTATGGGCCACCACCGCCGGCACCCGCGCCCGCCAGCCGGCAAGACCGCCGATCGCATTCGCCTTCATCAGATGGGTGTGCAGGACGTCCGGCTTCAGGACCGTCAGCTCATGGCGCAGGCGCCGAAATGCCACGCGGCCGTCCAGCCTGTCCCCCGACAGGCGTTCGATCGAGGCGACACCGGCCTCGCGGAAAGCCGGCTCGAAGGCCATCGATCCATACAGCACCCGAAGATGCACCTCGATGCCCTGCTCGCGGATCTGATGGCGGATCATCATCAGCAACTGGGTTTCGGCGCCGCCGCGGCCCAGGGTGGTGATCAGATGAACGACACGCATGGCATCAGCTCCGATTGCGGTGACCGAGGGCGAGCTGACGCTGCCAGCTCTCCACGACCCGATCGAGGGTGGCCCGATAGCCGAAGCGGTCCAGGGCGCGGGCACGGGCGGTGGCCCCCATCCGCACCCGCATCTCAGGATCAGCCAGCAGAACCAACGTGTTGTGCGCCAGCGCCGCCGCATCATCCACCGGCACCAGCCAGCCGGTGACACCGTCCTCGATCACCGCCCGCGGTCCATCGGCGGCCGTCGAGACCGCAGGCAGACCGGCGGCGGCGGCCTCGACCAGAACGCCGCCAAATCCCTCGTAATGCGAGCCCATCAGGAACACATCGGCCGCCGCGAACACCGCTGGCAACGCATCATGGGGCAGCCCCTGATCCAGCCAGGTTATCCGGTCGGCGGCACCGGTGGCGGTGATCATGGCGTCAAGATCCTCACGCGCGAGACGTCGGTCGCCGACCATCGCGAAGCGGGCATCCGGTCGCGCCCGCAGCACCTTGCCGGCGGCATCGATCACCACCGGCAATCGCTTGAACGGCACCGGCCGCCCCACCCACAGCAACAGCGGATCATCCGGTCCCGCACCCAGCATGGCACGGGCACGGATGCGCTCGGCAGAGTCGACCGGGCGGGCGAAGGGCTCGATCGCGAACGGCATCGGGATGGCGTCGATCCGTGCCGGCTCAAGATCGCAGGCCAGGGCCAGCGCTGCCGCCTCATCCACGTTGACCACCCGCGCCGCATCGGCATGCCGGAAGACATGGGCCGCCAGCCGCTTCAATAAGCAGTTGCGCGCCGGCTTCTCCGCGATCCAGCGGTCTCCTGAAAAGATCGTCGAATGGTTGCCAACCAGCAGCACCGCACCCGGTGCCGCACGGCTTGCCGCCAGCCCCGCCAATCCGCTGAAAAACGGATCCTGAGTATAGATCAGGGCAGGCTGGAACACAGCCGCCCGCGCCCGCGCCACCCGGATCAGCCCTGGCACCGCCCGCAGCATTGATGCCCCCGCAACAGGTATCACCCGCACGCGCCCGGCCGCATCCGCCACAGCATCGCCGGCGGCGGCGGCTGCCACGGCACGAGCCGGGCTGGTGAGGGCGACAATTTCGACAGCGGCACCGGCCGCGCGCGCATAGTCGCGCTGGCGATCCATCGTGCCGGAGCTGGCATCGCTGAGACCGTCTCCGGCCAGGCTGGTCATGAGCATGCGCATGAGCGATCCGGTTTCCATTGCACTGACGCCGGTTGCAGCCGATTGCCGGCCGGCGCTGCGGGGTTTATACCCGATGCGATGGTTTAGCCGACCGCTGCCGCCGCAACAAGTCCGCTGACGCCTGTCGGCACCGCCCTGCCTGGAGTCCTGATACCCTTGTCCAGCCTTTCGGGCCGTATCTTTCTTGCCCGGCTCGGTCTCCTTGCCGGGTCGACCGGCACAGTGCAGATGTTGCGCCTGCTCACGCAGCTGGCACTCGCTCGTCTGCTCGGCATCGATGCCTTCGGCGTCTATGCCGCAGCGCTGGCGGTTGCCAGCGTCATTGAAGCGGCCTCGGTGGCCCGGTCCGGCGAGATCCATCAGAACCGGCTGCCACGCCGGTTCGCCAGCGGAGAGACATTGACGCTTGGCCGCCTTGAGCGGGAAGCCCGCAGCGCGGAAGCCGTCTGGACGTTGGGGGCCTGGGGTCTGTCGCTGGCCGCAGCCGCGGCCTATGGCTGGTTCATCGACCCCGAGATCGCTGCCGCGATCGCGCTGGCGGGACTGGCGGTGCCCGCGCTCTATGGCTATGGGCTGGCCAAGAGCGTCATCTTGTTGTCCGCCGACTTCAAGGCGCTGGCCCGTGCCGAAGTAGCCGGCGGCATCGGTGGCATCGCCGCGACGCTATGCGGCGCAGTGCTGGCAGGTGCCTGGGGCGCCATCGTCGGCTATGTGATCGCGGCACTGGTGCGCAACCTTGCCGTCACGGTCACTGCCCGAACGGTTCTCAGGCGCACACCCGTGTGCAATTTCGTCTCGGATGCCCGGGATCCGGCGGCAAAGGACAAAGGCAAGGACACATCGCAGCTTCAGTCCTTTCTCGGCGCCGGCCTGACATCGCTTTATCAATCGATCGACATCATCATTCTGTCACTGCTGGGAACCCCGGCAGCCGTCGCCGTCTATCGCATCGCCAAAACGCTTGCCCGACTGGGCGGCGATGTGTTCGAGCCCTTCTGGAAGGCCGCGCGACCAGAATGGCTTGCAAGGCTGTACGATCATGACCGGCAGGGGCTTCTGCGTCTCACCATCCGGGTCATGGCGCCGATGCTGGCGGTCGCAGTCTTATCGGTGACAGCGACACTGCATCTGGCACCATGGTTCCTGGGATATGCCTATGGCCCAGGCTTCGCGTCCGCTGCCACGCCATTAGCCGTGCTGATTCTGGGCCAGGCGTCAGTGCAGGTTCTTGCAGGCTGGGCGCCGTTCTGGGTGATCGCAGGCGGGCGTTTCGGCCGGCGCAATCTGATCCTTCTGGCGCTCTGCCTGAGCGCCGGCCTTCCAGCCACACTTGTCGGCACCGCCAACCCCCTGCTGCTCGCCGTCTGCTATGCCACCACACAGGCGATCTATGCCCTGATATGGTGGGCGCTGCTGCTGACAGCAAAGATGCCCGCGCGGGCGGATGGCCAATGCTGTTGATCGGAAGCGGCCTTCGCCCCCCATAACCATGGCGACTTGCATTTGACGTGGCGCTATCGCACTTTCGCTTCATCCGGCGTGAATGCCGGACATAGCTCGCGCGATGACTGGGCAGCAACTCCGATGATGAACGAATTCAAGCGCCTTACAGGCATCGTCAATCGCGATGCGCTCTATGTCTGGCGCCGGATCAGCCGCCCGGCCACGATCCGGCTCGACCGGATGGTCGTTCCGATGAACGTCATGGCAATGACAGCCGATGCGCGCCACGGCTTCTGGCTGGGCGAGTACGAACGCGAGGAACGGTCGCTCCTCGCCGCCACCTTGCAGCCCGACGACGTCGTCCTGGAGCTGGGAACCGGTCTCGGCGTGATCAGCACGCTCGCCGCGCTGATCCTGGGCAGTGGCAAGAACGTTCACAGCTATGAGGCCAACCCTAAGCTGGAGGCTGACATCCGGCGGGTCTACGAGGCGAATGGGGTGAAGCCAAACTTCCATCCCTTCCCACTCGGACTGAGTGAATGCGACATCACGTTCTATGTCAGTCCAAATTTCTTCTCGTCGACGACGGTCGATCACGGACAGTCGGCCGAGAAAGTCACGGTGAGACAGCAGCCGATCAGCGATGTCCTGACGCATTTGCGTCCTAGCTATCTGATCATGGATATTGAGGGTGGCGAGGTCGATCTCGTACCCGCCATGGATCTGTCGTCGATTGACCGGATCCTGATCGAGGTTCATCCCCACAAGGCCGGCCCTGCGCCGGTCTCGGCGATGATCGCGTCCATTCTGGGCCGCGGTTTCTGCCTCGATACCCGCCGCTCATCCAGAGATGTCCTGTTCTTCTTCCGGGCCGAGACACGCCACGCCACGGCCTAGGCCCGTCGTGCCCCGAGGCCACAATACACCGAACAGCCTGTTTCTGCTGCTGCGCCGCAGCGGCACGCTGTTCGGCGGCACCATCGTCGCGGCGTTGATCGCATTCACACAGACCGTCCTGTTGACCCGCCTGCTCGGCCTCGACGGGTTCGGGCGCTGGGGGCTGGTGGCCGCGGCCGGGATCACGGCGGTGACGCTCTGTCGGTTCCGGGTCAGTGACGCTCTGGCCGTATTCATCGAGAACGACCGTGCCCGCGCCCGCGGCTACTATGCCCTCGCGACAGCGATCGAGACTGCGTCGCGGCTGGTCGCGGCGGGCGGCCTCGTCGTATTGGCCCCCATGATCTCGAACATGATGGTCAATGGTCCGGGATTGATCGTGCCAATGACGATCTATGCCGCCAGCCTGATCGCTGCCTTCACTGAGTCCGCATGGTTCGCCGCGTGCCGCAGGCGTGACCGCTATCACCTGATCGCCGCCGCCAATCCGGCGCCGGCTGTGCTGCAACTGGCGGGGCTCGGCCTGCTCTGGACCGGAGGATGGCTGACCCTCACCACACTTGCCATCAACGCGAGCATGGCCGCCATCATCCTGTCGGCGCTGAAGCTGGTCCACCTTTCGCGGCTGCTGGCAAACGAGCCGGGAGGCTGGCGTATCGATGCTGACACCAGCCGTCGCTTCATCCGGTTCGCCGCAGCCGGCTGGTTCGCCAATGTCATCAATGCCATCACCCGCAGCGCCGATCTGCTGATTCTGGGGGTGATGCGCAGCGATGCCGAGGTCGGTGCCTATCGGCTGGCAAGGAGCCTGATGCAGATCGTCTGGAGTTTCGCGACCGCGCTGACCAACATCACCTTCCAGGATCTGGCGGCCCGGGTGGCAGCCGGCACCACCACGGCGCTGGGCGGCGAGTTGTGGCGCGCCAGCCTGACCCTCGGGCTTGCCGCGACCGCCGGCTATCTGCTGGCGGTCGGCCTGATGGCAGAACCTGTGATCACCGCCATATTCGGTGCCGAGGCAGCACCGGCCGCTTTGCTGCTGGCCCTGCTGCTGCCGTCGCCGGCCGTGGCGATCTGCCTGTTCTGGGCGCAGCCTCTGCTGCTTAACCTGCACAGGCTGCACAGCTACACAGTCGCCAACGGCGCATTGGGTGTGGGATTCCTGGCCCTGGCAGTGCCGATGACCGACGCCGCGGGCGCAAGCGGCCTTGCCATTGCCTTCACAGCTACATGGTCTGCCTATTCGCTCGCGCTCGCCATCATGGCCGGGCGGGCGCTGGCGAACGGTCAGCGCGCCTCATAGGCCGCGATATCAGTGGCGATGCGCGCCACAAGCGCGTCCAGGGTGAAGCGCCTGGCGGCAAGGTCCGCGACCATATCAGACAGCGCCGCATAATCGTCGGGCCGCTGGCGCAGGGCGGCGGCGGCCATGGCGACGACCGCGTCATCGTCCGCGTCCGGCATGCTCATGCCCGCAGGGATCAGGCCGTCGAGCATTTCATGCACGCTGCGATTGGCGTTGACCGGCGGCAGGCCGCAATGCATCGCCTCGACCAGGCTGCGATCAACCGCCGTGCGCGCAACATTTAGATAGAAGCGGGCTCGTCCCAGCAGTGCCGGAAGTTCATCCTGGCGACGCGCGCCCAGCAGGGTGACGGCGTCATCCAACCCCGCCGCCGCCACGTCAGCACGCACCTGGTTCATATAGGCCTGGTCATGGGCGGTCGCCGGACCGCCCACCACCAGCAGCCGGGCACCCAGCCCGTGTTCATCGCGCAGCCGTCGGATGATGCCCACCGCCTCACGCACCCGCTTCGCCGGCGAAATCCGGCCCACGAAGATGAAGTCCGCATCCGGGCGGCGCATCGGGTCGGGCCGGAAGCGCCGCAGGTCAACCCCCGTCGCCACCAGGACCCGGCGCCGAGTCTCGACCGGCAGCGCTGATGGCACCGAGGTATAGATGCGGTCGACCAGATAGCGTGCGGCGATCCGGTCACGGAGCGGCACCACCGGATGTGCCCGCCATTGATACAATCTGAACCCCAGGAGCTTGGCGAGCGGCCAGAGCAACGGCACGAACGGCCCATCCATATACACGAAGGCGCGCACGAATCGATGGCGCCGGTGCGCTTGCCAGACCGCGGAATAGAATGCCCGCAGGGTCGTCCAGGATCGGCCATGGCCGGCAGACATCGCTTCGAACCCATTGAGCGCCGCAAGTGTCCGGTCGACCCGCTGGAACACCCCCACCACGCCGTCCGGGCAATGGGCGTGGAACCGGTCCACCCAGGCAATGGTGCCGGCCAGCAACGGATCGCCGGGATCATAAGCCTGGCCCACGAACAGCGTTGCTCCCCGTAGGATCGGGGTGACGGGGGCCGTAGTCTCGGTTGGTCGCGCGGTGTCGGTCATGGAGATGGTGATAGCGCATCAAGGACGCTGGCGCCAGAGCCCCGGCTCAGGCTATGGTCCGGCGTAACGGCCACCCATCGATCGCCGCTTCCGGCACTGTCGCCCGGCTGAGACGTCCACAGGCCGGGACCTCCACCGGCCATGGGCCGACCGGCCAACCGCGGACCCGCATGCGTATTCTGATCACCACCGCCATCTATCCGCCCGATATCGGCGGACCCGCCTCCTACGTCCCCAAGATCGCACAGGCACTGGCCGCGCGCGGTCATGAGGTGACGGTGGCGACGATGGCCGATGGCGCCGGCTCCAGCACCGAGAGCTTCGGCCGTCTGGTGCGGATCGAGCGCCGCCACACCGTCATGCGCCGCAAGCTGGCGGCAAGCTGGCGGCTGCTGCCGCTGGTTCGTGCCGCCGACCTGGTCTATGCCAACGGCCTGTTCGAAGAGTTGAAGCCGATCCGCCGGCTGGCGCACCGCCCGACGGTCGCCAAAATCGTCGGCGACTGGGCGTGGGAGCGGCTACGCAATCAGAACCGCTATCGGGCCGATGTCGACCGTTTCCAGACCGACCGGCTGCGCAGCCCTTATGCGCGCATGGTCCGCCATGCCCGCGGCCGGGCGCTGATCGGCTATGACCGGATCATCGTGCCCAGCGCCTATCTGTCGACCATGGTTGCCGGCTGGCATCCGGCACTGCCGCCGGTGGTGGTCATCCACAACGGCATCGACCTGCCGGACGGCATGGCCGTAGCAGCGCCGCAGCCCACACATGGTCGCCTGCGGCTGGTGACGGTCTGCCGGCTGGTCGCATGGAAGCATGTCGATGAGATCGTGTCGCTGGTGGCGGACCGCCCCGGCTGGACGCTGGATGTGGTCGGCGACGGGCCGGAGCGCCGGGCACTGGAAGCGCTGGCGCGTGGCGGCAATGGCGCGGCACGAATCCGGTTTCACGGCGCCGTGGCGCGCGACCACGCCTTGCAGGCGATAGCGGCGGCTGATGTGGTGGTGCTGAATTCCGACTACGAAGGGCTGCCGCATGTGCTGGTCGAGGCCATGGCCCTGTCGCGGCCGATCGTGGCACGCCGGTCGGGCGGGTCGGTGGAAACCGTGGTCGACGGCGAAACCGGGGTGATCGTCGACGACGCGACCGAGCTTGCCGCGGCGCTAGACCGGCTGGCCGCCAGCCCCGGACAGGGCATCGCGCTCGGTGCCGCCGGGCGGATGCGCTATGGTTCCATGTTCACCCAGCAGGCCATGCTGGATGCCACTGTCAATCAGCTCGAATCGGTGGCCCGACCGCATACCGCCGCCCCCCAACCGGAGTGATCCGTCTCATGACCCGCACCGTCTGCATCGTGCTCGCCGCCGGCAAAGGCACCCGCATGCGATCGGACATGCCGAAGGTGCTGCACGCGGTCGCCGGGCGGCCGATGGTGCTGCATGCCATCGATGGCGCCCGCGGCCTGTCGCCGGACCGGATCGGCGTGGTGGTCGGCGCCGGAGCGGAGGCGGTGGCGGCGGTTCTGAGCCAAGCGGCGCCGGATGTGTCGATCCACACCCAGACCGAACAGCTTGGCACCGCCCATGCGGTGCTGGCGGCACGGGCGCTGCTGGCCGATGACGACGCCGTCACCAGCGGCGACGTGGTGATCCTGTATGGCGACACGCCGCTGATCCGCCCCGAAACCCTGGCAGGGCTGGTGGCGGCGCGGCGCGACAGTGGTGCCGCCGTGGCGGTTCTGGGCTTCCGCCCCGCCGATCCGGGTGCCTATGGCCGGCTGAAGCTGGATGAGCAGGGCCGGCTGGCGGCGATCGTGGAGTTCAAGGAGGCGAGCGCCGAGGAACGGGCGATCGGGCTCTGCAATTCCGGCGTGATGTGCCTGAATGGCACGCATGCGCTGTCGATCCTGGACCGGATCGGCAACGACAACGCCAAGGGTGAGTACTACCTGACCGACGCAGTGGCGATCGCGCGCGCCCATGGGCTGGATGCCGTGGTGATGGAGGCAGCCTCGGCCGACGAGGTGCTGGGCGTGAACGCGCGCGCCGAACTTGCCATGGCCGAGGCGGCGTTTCAGGCCCGGCTGCGGCTGGCGGCCATGGAGAATGGCGCCACGCTGGTCGCCCCGGACACCGTGTTCCTGTCGGCCGATACCGTGATCGGCCGTGATGTGCTGATCGAGCCGAACGTGATCATCGGGCCGGGCGTGCATATCGGCGACGGCGTGATCATCCGCGGCTTCAGCCACATCGAAGGCGCCCGCATCGCCGATGGCGCCACCATCGGCCCGTTCGCGCGGCTGCGGCCGGGCGCGGTTCTGGCCGAAGGTGCCCATATCGGCAATTTCGTCGAGATCAAGCAGGCCGATATCGGCCCCGGTGCCAAGGTCAACCACCTGTCCTATGTGGGGGATGCCACGATCGGTGCCCGCAGCAATATCGGCGCCGGCACCATCACCTGCAATTACGACGGCTTCGGCAAATGGCGGACGGTGATCGGCAGCGATGCCTTCATCGGCTCCGACAGTTGCCTGGTGGCACCGGTGACGATCGGCGACGGTGCCTATATCGCGACCGGATCGGTGATCACCGAAAACGTCGCCGCCGATGCGCTGGCCATTGCCCGCGGCCGGCAGGTGGCGAAGCCGGGCCGGGCGGCCGAGTTGCGGGCACGGTTCAAGACCCGCGCGGGCAAGACCGAGGTTGGGCGGGACTGATGGCGGCGTGGCTGATCACCGGCGGTGCCGGCTTCATCGGATCGCATCTGGCGGAAGCGCTGCTCGCCGGCGGCCAGCAGGTACGGGTGCTGGATGACCTGTCGAGCGGCAATGCCGCCAACCTGCCGGCCGGGGTAGAGCTGATCCGCGGCAGCGTCACCGACGCGGCGGCGGTGACCGCCGCCATGGCCGGGGTCACCGGCTGCTATCATCTGGCGGCGATCGCCTCGGTCGAGCGGGCGAATGCCGATTGGGCCGGCGTGCATCGGGTCAATCTGGGCGGCACGGTCACGGTGTTCAATGCCGCAGCCCACGCCCACGCCCGAGTGGTCTATGCATCATCGGCCGCGGTCTATGGCCGGGCCACCACCCTGCCGGTGGATGAAGACCAGCCCACACGGCCGCTATCGCCCTATGGCGCCGACAAGCTGGGCTGCGAGCTGCATGCGGCGGCCGGCGCCGAGGTTCATGGCCTGGATGCCGTGGGCCTGCGCTTCTTCAATGTCTATGGCCCCCGCCAGGATCCGCGATCGCCCTATGCCGGGGTGATCGCCCGGTTCATCGGCCGCGCCCAGGCCGGGCTGCCGCTGACCGTGAACGGCGATGGCGGCCAGATCCGCGATTTCGTGCATGTCGACGATGCGGTGGCGGCTCTGCTGCGGGCGATGGCCACCGGCCGCGCCGGTGCGACGGTCGCCAATATCGCGACCGGCCGGCCGACCAGCATCCTGGATCTGGCTCACACCATCAACCGTCTGGCCGGCAACCCCCATGCTGTTGAACATGGGCCTGCCCGGACCGGCGACATCCGCGAGAGCCTGGGGACAACTGCCCGCGCGGAGGCCGCGTTCGGCTTCACCGCGCGTGTGCCGGTGGAAGACGGGCTGGCCCGGCTGTTGACGGATTGATCCCCCGATCCTGATCCGCTTCGTCAGGTCTGGCCTGATCCGCTGCGTCAGGGTCTGGGATGGCAGACAGCGGGGGGCATGTCATCACCATCGGCTTTGGCCGCGACGATGCCATCAGCCACCAGGGCCTCACCGACAATGGTTGAGAACCTGCGGGCTGCCTCGGCGCACATGTGCTCGGCATCGAAATACTGCTCCGGCGACAGCTGTGCCACAACCGCCGGATCGAACCCCTGGATCAGGGGCAGGTCGTATCGCTGCGCCATGTCGCGGGCCATCTGCATGAAGGCGGTCATATAGGGGATCCCGGCGATTGCCGCGACCTGCGGCGGACTGACCGGGGGAATGACCAGCACCACGCGAGCGCCGGCATCCCGCGCCAGTTCGATCGTCTCTTCCAGATAGGCGACCTGCGCCGGGCGCGGCCCCGGAAACTGCTGGATCTGGCCGCGGAACACCTCACCGTCCTCAAGAAGCTCCTCGGACGTGCCGCCGAAATCATAGCGGTTCTCGATGTAGCCCGCCTCGACGCGGCCGATATCGAGCCCACGACCCGCAGCAGGCTTGCGGCCCATGATCACCCGCGCCAAACCGGGCAATGTCGACCGGTGCCGACCGCTCGCAAACGGCGCCGCCAGATCGCCCGCCGCAACCGCCGCCCAGATCCCCTCCAGGCGCACCAGCGGCGCTGCGAGAAATTCCAGCCCGAAATTGGTGGGCTCATCATCACGCACGAACAGGAGTGGTCCAAGCCCGATGATCACCAGGTCGGGCCGCCAGCCATCGCTCAACTTGTCCTTGAGGATCAGGCGCTGCTCCCCCATGGCCGAATTATAGACAGCGTGGTTGAACAGCGAGACATCGGCAATCTCTCCGATCCTGGCGGGATCCAGCGCGTCGGCGGTGAAGGAGTCGCCCACGATCAGCCCGTCATATGCCCCCTTGTCAGCATCGAATGCCCGCCGGCTGTCTAGCAGGCTGCGGAAAAATCCTTCCCTCATTTTATCCGGCGTGATTCGATCGCGTGGAGCTTTGTTAGGGGGAGATGATGC
>NZ_BMDZ01000024.1 GCF_014636235.1 Tistrella bauzanensis | reverse complement strand
AGGATTCGACACCCCGAGCCTAACGGCTCAAGGCGAGCAACGCCGCTCTCCCTTTTTCAACAATGACCGGGACATCCCCCTTCAAACAGGCCGATGGCGACAATTACGAGGCCGGCAATGGCAATGAGGTGATCGGCACCGGCGCCGATCTGCAAAGCATCCTGGGCAAGCTCGCCTATGAGAGCACCGGCGGCCATCGCTTCGAGCTGTCGGGCGAACAGGTCCATGACAACACCACCCGGCCGTTCCGCGCCAATATCGGCCAGCTGATCGGCCGGCTCGACACCGACCGGCCCTATGACATGAAGCGCCAGAACCTGGTGTTCAACTATGCCACCACCCATAACGAGGGCATGTGGAACCCGAAACTGGTGCTGGGCTATAACAGCACCGAGCTTGGCGTGCCGAGCGATTTCCCCGACGTCGTCTACAGCACCGGTGAAACCACCAGCCTGTCGGGCAAGATCGAGAACAGCTTCATCTTCAGCCCCGGCGACAGCCTGACCGTCGGCGCCGATTTCTATGATGACGAGGCATCCTACAAGGATCACAGTGTCGATGTCGCCGAGCAGGCGACCAATATCGGCATCTATGCCCAGGCCCGGCTGACGCCGGTCGAGGCGCTGCGCCTGTCGGCCGGTCTGCGCGGCGACAAGCAGTGGTTCGAGGGCATCGACGGTACCGAGATCGACCATGCCGGGCTCAGCGGCAATGTCGCCATCGCCTATGACGTGATCGAAACCGTCACCCTCAAGGCCGGCTATTCAAACGTCTTCGGCGGCGTGGCGCTGGCCGAGAATTTCATCATGAATCCCGCCTGGGATTACAGCGGCGGCATCAAGGCGATCCGGTCGAACAACGTCACGCTGGGGGCCGAATTCCACCAGGACGGCTTCAGCTTCGGGGCAGGCGTGTTCCGCAGCCGGTTCAAGGATGCCCGCAACGAGGTCTACAGCATCCGAGGGGAGCCGGTCGGGGTCGGCGCGGATCTGACCACCGATTTCGAGACCCGGGGCTACAGCCTGATGGCGGGCTATAGCTGGGGGCCGGGTTTCGTGCGGGTCAGCTTCACCGATACCGAGTTCACCATCGGTGACAAGGCGGGTGACTCCGATGCCGGCCAGTATCTGGGCACGCCGATCGGCCGTATGGTGGCGATCGAGGCCGGCCATCGCTTCGACACGATCGGGCTCGCCATCGGCGGCACCATCGACGCGGCGTTCAAGAACAAGGACACGGTCGACCAGGGCAATCTGCCGCTGGAGTCCTATCAGGCGGTGGGGCTCTATGCCGAGTACCAGCCGCCGATGGCCGATTTCCTCACCCTGCGCGTCGAGGGCAACAACCTGTTCGACGAGACCTATGCCGACCGCGCGACCTATGGCCAGGAATTCAGCAATGTCGTGCCGCTCTACGAACCGGGCCGGTCGGTGCTGGTCAAGGCCACGGTCCATTTCTGATGGAATGCATGCCGGCCCCGGTGACGCCATCGCTGGGGCCGTTCTCGTCATTCGGCGGCGGGCACCACCTCGTTACGGAAGTCCAGCATCACCGTTTTCCACCAGTCGATGGTGTCATCCAGGTTCGACCGGCTGACACCAAAACGCAGGTTCACGTCGTATTCGATCACAGGGTCGCCGTCATCGTCGATATAGGCGCGGCTGAAGCGTTTGGTGCGGTTCCAGTCGGCGATCTGGCGGGCGGACACATCGGTGTCGGTCCAGGCGGCATAGAAGCCCAGCGTCAGGCAGTCCTGATTGTCGGTGCAGTCGTTGAAGAAGATGACATAGGCCGTGCCGTCGATCCGGCCCCGGATCATCGGATCGCCGCTATCGGCCTTGTCCATCGACGCCGAACCATAGCCGCGCGCCAGATTCAGGATATCCTCGGGCCGGCTGGCATCCATCAGTTCCGCCGCCACAGCCGGGGCCATGGCGGAGGCAAGGGTGACAAGACACGCAGCAGTTCCCAGGCTGCGCCAGACCATGCGCATGATCAACGTCTCCGGCATCGGCAGGATTGAAATCGGAAGAGCGATGACACGCTATGACATCCGGCGCCGGCCGTACAAGACATCCCGGCGGCGTCACGACGCGGTTTCGGCATTTACCGGCAGGGCGGTCATCAGGCAGAGTCCCGCCGGCGCGATCCCGCCTCCGCCCCGCACACTGAACGGATCTCCCGACCGATGTCCCGACCGGCCGATTCCCATCCCGCCCCGGCCCAGCGGCAACGGCTGATCTCCATCCAGATCCTGCGGGCGGTGGCAGCCTCGATGGTGCTGGTCTATCACCTGTTCGACATCTTCACGACCTATGGCTTGAGCCCGGCGCGCTGGTTCCAAATCGGCGCGTCCGGTGTCGACATTTTCTTCGTCATCTCGGGCTTCATCGTCGCGCACACCGCCGGCGATACCGATCGGGCCGGGTTTCTGGCCAAGCGACTGGTCCGGATCATACCGATCTACTGGCTGCTCACCCTGTCGATCTTCGCGATCGGCGAAGCGGCGCCCCATCTACTCAACACCACCCGCACCGATCTGCTGGGCATGATCCAGTCGCTGCTGTTCATTCCCTTCACGCGGGAGGCCGGTGGCATCTTTCCGCTGATCCCGGTCGGCTGGACATTGAACTACGAGATGCTGTTCTACCTCGTCTTTGCCGCCTGCATGACCACCTCGACGGCGCGCAGCGTGCTCAGAGTGTCGGTGGTTCTGGTGGCTCTGGCGATTGCCGGCTGGGTCGCGGCGGCGAATGGGCGGTACTTCGACACCGCCGCCATTCAGTTCTATACCCGTGGCATCGTCATCGAGTTCATCTATGGCATGGTGTTGTGCCTGATCTGGCGCACGGCACCCGGATGGCTGCCACGGATCTGGCCCTTGCTGCCGCTGGGCATGGTTCTGCTGGCCACCGTCAGCACGATGAAGGGCATCAGGTTGCCGCGCGAAATCGTCTACGGGCTGCCGGCGCTGTGCATCGTTGCCGGCACGCTTGCCTTGCGCGTGCCCGACAATCGGCTGTCACGCATCGGGGCGACGCTCGGCGATGCGTCCTATGCGATGTATCTGGTCCACGCCTATGTGATCCATCTGGCAACGAAGTCACTGGCGATGGCGGGGCTGACGTCACCGCTGGCCGCGATCACCGGCGGTATCGTCACCTATGCGGTGGTGGCCATGGTCTCGATCGGCCTCTATCGGGGGATCGAGGCGCCGTTGAACCGGCGCCTGCGTCGGCATCTGAAACAGCGCCCCGCCGCCGGTCAGAGCAGAACCAGCTGAGCCAACCCCAGAAAGGCGAAAAAGCCGACGATATCGGTGACCGCCGTCAGGAACACGCCCGCCGAGACCGCCGGGTCGACCTTCAGCCGGTCCAGCGCCAGCGGGATCAGCATGCCCGACAGGCCGGCGGTCAGCATGTTGGCGAACAGCGCGCAGAACAGCACCGCACCGATGAACGGGTCGAAGATCAGCCCGGCGGCCACGCCCACGGCGATGCCGAAGACCAGGCCGTTGATCGCGCCGATGCCGGTTTCACGCATCACGATCCGCATGGCGTTCGACGGCGTCAGTTCCTTCAGCGCCAGGGCGCGCACCGCCACCGTCAGGGTCTGGGTGCCGGCATTGCCGCCCATCGACGCCACGATCGGCATCAGCACCGCCAGGGCCACGATCTGTTCGATCGTGGCCTCGAACAGGGCGATGACCGAACTGACCATCAGCGCCGTGCCCAGATTGACCCCAAGCCAGGCCATGCGCTGTCGCACCGCCCTGACCAGCCCGGCATTGACATCGACCTCCGACCCGACGCCGGCCATCAGGGCCATGTCCTCTTCGGCCTCTTCCTGGATGACGTCGACCACGTCGTCGAAGGTGATCACGCCGATCAGCCGGCCCTGATCATCCACCACCGGCGCCGATGCCAGCGAATAATGCCGGAACAGCCGCGCCACCTCTTCCTGGTCGACCGAGGCTGAAATCGCGTCGACGTCGCGGTCCATGATGTCGCGCAGCAGCACCTTGCGCGGATGGCGCAGCATCCGGGCCAGCGGCACCGCCCCGATCGGCTTGTGGCGCGGGTCGACCACGAAGATCTCGTAGAATTCTTCCGGCAGGTCCGGGGTCTCACGCAGGAAGTCGATCGCGCGGCCCACGGTCCAGAAGGCCGGCATCGCGATCAGGTCGCGCTGCATCAGGCGGCCGGCGGAATATTCCGGATAGGCGAGGCTTTCCTCCAGCGCCCGCCGGGTCGCCGGCGGCACCGTCGCCAGCAGTGCCGCCTGGATGTCGTCGTCCAGATCCTCGATCAGATAGATCGCATCGTCGCTGTCCAGAACCGACAGCGCCTCGGCCAGCACCCGGGGGCCAAGCTGGGCGATCACCTGATCGCGGACATTGCCCGCCAGATGCGGCAGGATTTCCGGGTCGAAGCCGTCGCGCAGCAATTCGACCAGCGACCGCCGCTCATCCCCCGACAATCGTTCCAGCAGGTCGGCGATGTCGGCGGCGTGCAACTCGGCCACCAGCCCGCGCACCGCCGGCGCGTCGCCTTCATCCAGCGCGCCGGCGGCGCGCCGCACCAGATCGTCGGACACGCCATAGAGCGAGGGCATGGCCCCGCCCTCGGCGCGCGGCCCATCCTGACGCCCGGTCCCATCCTGGCGATCCGCCTCGGGGGCGCGGATATCGTCTTCGTCGCGCAAGGGCCGGGCCTCCAGGGGTCAGGGGTGCGGCCGGAAACCGGTCCGCGGAAGCCGGCCCCTCCGCGGATACCGGCCTATCATGATCCGATCAGGCGGGCTCCGCCGGCAAGGGGCACCACGGGTTGGTCCGCGACTTCTCGATCGCGTCCACCACGACCAGCGCCGACAGATTGACGATACCGCGCACCGACACCGCCGGCGTCAGGATATGGGCGGGATGATTGAAGCCGATCATCACCGGCCCGACCGAGGTGCCGTTGGTCAGCGCTTTCGCGAGATTAAACGCGATGTTGCCGGAATCAAGATCGGGGGTGATCAGCAGATTGGCCTGACCGGTCAGGATCGAGCCCGGGAACACCCGGTGGCGGACATCCTCCGACAATGCGGCGTCGGCCTGCATCTCGCCATCCACCTCAAGCTCCGGTGCCTGACGGCGGACCAGATCGAAGGCATCCCGCATCATCAGCGCGCCGGGCGTCTCGCCGGTGCCGAAGCTCGACGACGACAGCAGCGCCACCTTCGGGGTGATGCCGAAGCGCCGGACCTCTTCCGCGCACAGGATCGTCATTTCGGCGATCTGGGCGGCGCTGCGCTGATGCTCGACCTGGGTATCGGCCACGAAGACGGTGGCGTTGGGCAGGATCAGCGCCTGCATGGCGCAGGCCTCGCTGACGCCGGCACGCAGGCCCAGAATCTCCTTCAGATGCCGCAGGTTCTTCACGAACCGGCTGACCGGGCCGCAGATCAGGGCATCCGCCTCGCCGATATGCACCATCAGCGCGCCGATGACCGTCGCCCGGGTGCGCACCACCGTGCGGGCGCCTTCAGGCGTCACACCGCGCCGCGCCATCAGCCGGTGATATTCCGACCAATAGGTGTTGTAGCGCGGATCATCCTCGGGGTCGCAGAGCTCGACGTCCTTGTCGAGCTTCAGCCGCAGGCCCAGCCGCTCGATCCGGCGCAGCACCACCGCGCGCCGTCCGATCAGGATCGGGTTGGCGAAGCCTTCATCCACCACGATCTGGGCGGCGCGCAGCACCCGCTCATCCTCACCATCGGCATAGACCACGCGTTTGGGCTGGGCCTTCGCCCGCTCGAAAACGGTCTTCATCACCAGACCGGAGCGGAAGAAATACGACGACAGCACCTGACGATAGGCCGCGAAATCCTCGATCGGACGGGTGGCGACACCGCTGTCCATGGCGGCGCGCGCCACCGCCGACGACACTTCAACCACCAGACGCGGGTCGAAGGGCTTGGGGATCAGATAATCGGGGCCGAAGCGCAGATCCTGGCCGCTATAGGCCTGGGCCACTTCCGATGACGGCTCGGCCATCGCCAGATCGGCGATCGCCTGGGCGGCCGCCTTCTTCATCTCGATATTGATCGTGGTGGCGCCCACATCCAGCGCGCCCCGGAACACAAACGGGAAGCACAGGACGTTGTTGACCTGATTGGGAAAATCCGACCGGCCGGTGGCGATGATCGCGTCGGGTCGCGCCCGGCGGGCCTCTTCCGGCAGGATTTCCGGTGTCGGGTTGGCCAGCGCCATGATGATCGGGCTCGGACCCATGCGCTTGACCATCTCGGCCGTCAGCACCCGGGGGGCCGAAAGCCCCAGGAAAATATCGGCGCCGTCGATCACCTCACCCAGCGTGCGGGCGTCGGTCTCGACCGCATAGGTCTCCTTGCGCGGATCCATCAGCTCGTTGCGGCCCTTCCAGACCACGCCGACGATGTCGCAGACGGTGATGTTCCGGCGGGGCAGACCCAGTTCCACCAGCAGATCCAGGCAGGCCAGCGCCGCGGCACCGGCGCCGGACGCCACCAGCTTCACCTGATCCAGCGGCTTCGACACCACGCGCAGCGCGTTCAGCATCGCCGCCGCCACCACGATGGCGGTGCCATGCTGGTCGTCGTGGAATACCGGGATCTTCATGCGGCTTTTCAGGCGCTCTTCGATCTCGAAGCATTCCGGCGCCTTGATGTCCTCAAGGTTGATCGCGCCGAAGGACGGCTCCAGACTGGCGATGATCTCGACCAGCTTGTCGGGGTCGCGCTCGTCGATCTCGATGTCGATCGCATCGATGCCGGCGAACTTCTTGAACAATACCACCTTGCCTTCCATCACCGGCTTGGCGGCCAGCGGGCCGATGGCGCCAAGGCCCAGCACGGCGGTGCCGTTGGTGACCACCGCGACCATGTTGCCCCGGCCGGTATACAGTGAGGCGTTCAGCGGGTCGGCGACGATCTCTTCGCAGGCATAGGCGACACCCGGCGAATAGGCCAGCGCCAGGTCGCGCTGGTTGGCAAGCGGCTTGGTCGGCTCGATGCTGAACTTGCCGGGCCGCGGCAGGCGATGATATTCGAGCGCGCCGTCGCGCAATTCCTTCGACATTCGCGGTCGTCTCCCCCGAGTTTCACGCTGCCTGTTGTCAGGATCGGGCAGCTTGGCGCCAATGGTCCCGATCGGTTGGCGCGCACAGTATAGCCGCCAAGACCGGAAAGGCCACCGGCAGCGCCGGCCGGATGCGCGGGGCGGTGTTGCATGCGCCGCATGGGCGACGATCCGCCGCATGGCTGGCGATCCGCCGCCGGCACGGCTAGATTATCGGCAACCGGTCACGCCACAAGGAGCGGACCGGACAGGCAGTGAGGACGCTGGCAATGGCAACGATCCGCGGCACCACGACACTGGCACCGGTGGAATGGCTGGTGACGCCGGGATTGACCGATTATCCGGCGGCGGTGGCGCGGATGGAAGCCCGCGCGGCGGCGATCCGCGACGGCACCGCCGGCGAACAGGTCTGGCTGGTCGAACATCCGCCGATCTATACCGCCGGCACCAGCGCCCAGGACCGCGACCTGATCGCGCCCGGCCGCTTTCCCGTCTATAAGACCGGCCGCGGCGGCCAGATCACCTATCACGGGCCCGGCCAGCGGGTTGCTTATGTGATGCTGGACCTGAAGCAGCGCGGCAGCGACATCCGCGCCTTCGTGCACGCCATGGAAGACTGGGTGATCAGCACGCTCGACCAGTTCAACCTGAAGGGGCTGCGCCGTGACGGCCGGGTGGGCGTGTGGATCGACCGTGGCGATGGCCATGACGACAAGATCGCCGCAATCGGCGTGCGGGTGCGGCGCTGGGTCAGCTTTCATGGCATCTCGATCAATGTCGAGCCCGACCTCGGCCATTATGCCGGCATCATTCCCTGCGGCGTGCGCGGCCACGGCGTGACCTCGCTGGTCGATCAGGGTCGGCCGGTCGGGATGATCGAGGCCGATATGGCCTTGCGGGCCGCCTTTGAAGAGATCTTCGGCCCCACCGTCGACATCACCCATGACGCGGCCTGACCAGGACCATCCGCCAGGACCATCCGTGACGGACCGGAGCCGTCAGCGTCCGGTTGCCAGGCAGGCAGGCCGGACATGGACCACGGTCAGCGCAATCGCCGCCGCCATCACCGCCTTGATCAGATCGCCGGGAATGAAGATGGCCGAGCCGCTGATGGCGATCTGCGCCGGCACGCCACTGACCATCACCATCCAGGGCACCCCGATCAGATAGACCAGCCCCACGCCGCCCACCACCGCGGCCGACAGATGCCGCATCCAGCCGGGCGGGCGATGTTCCGTCAGCCAGCCGGCCACGAAGGCGCCGGGGATCCAGCCCAGCAGAAAGCCGCCGGTGGGGCTGAGCAGGATATCGAACCCGCCCCGGCCGCCGGCCAGCAGCGGCGCGCCCGCCATCACCAGCCCGACCATCAGCATCTGCGACAGCGCGCCGCGCCACGAGCCCAGCACCAGCCCCGACAACATCACCCCAAGGGTCTGGGCGGTGATCGGCACGCCGATCAACGGCACGTCCAGCGGCGGAAACAGGCCCAGCCCGATGGTGAGGGCGGTGAAGATCAGGATGTTGATCAGATCGCGTCCCGACATATCGCTGGACCCTCCGCATCCGATCCCCCGGCACCATTGCCTGCCGCAATCTCTTATCCGGCATAAATGATGCCGGGTCAATCACCCGGCACGCGCAAGTCGGGTCTCTGTCAGCCATACCGCATGCGGCGGCGAAAGGGCCAGCGCAGCAAGGCCATCAGCCCATCGTAAACCAGCCACGCCAGCACCATGCCGGTCAGGCCATAGGCCAGGCTGGCCGGCTCCACCGGCAGGCTCACCACATAATCCGTCCAGGTCGCGCGGGCAATCTCGGGGTCGGCGTGGCGCAACGCCTCCAGGGGCCGCAGAAACGGATCGGCGGCGGCAATGGCGTCGCGGGCCGTGGCCAGCGCCTGGGCGCGGGCGGCGGCGGCTGCCTCCAGCGCCGCGCGCGCCACCGGCGCCACCTGATCATAGGGCGCCACGCCGGCGCGGATCTGGCCCAGCAGGCGGGTCGCCTCGTCCAGATGGCCGCCGATCCGCTGAAGATAGGCCAGGGCGAAGCCTTGGGCCTG
This sequence comes from Tistrella bauzanensis, assembly GCF_014636235.1. Lineage (NCBI taxonomy): Bacteria > Pseudomonadati > Pseudomonadota > Alphaproteobacteria > Geminicoccales > Geminicoccaceae > Tistrella > Tistrella bauzanensis. The sequence continues at coordinate 61,319 of NZ_BMDZ01000024.1, read as the reverse complement.
TGCCGCGCCCAGCCCCAGCACCAGCGCGCAGATGCTGCCCAGCAGCCGGTCGATCCGTCCGAGGAGCCAGCGACCCATCAGCATGCATCCATCATTATGCGCAGACGAGGAACACGGCCGGGATCGGCCGGGTCACGCGGTCGGCTTGCGGCGGAAGCCCGGACCCGACGGCAGGTCGGCGGGCGGGAAATCCCGGGGCCAATCGGCGGATGTCGTCACCTCGACCGCGTCCACCCATGCGGCCGGCGGACCGGCATGGGCGCGGCGGATCACCGTCTCCACCGCCGCGGCAGTACCGGCGATCAGCGCTTCCACCGTGCCATCGCGGCGATTGCGGACCCAGCCCTCCAGGCCGTACCGCCGGGCCTGGCCTTCGAACCACCAGCGATAGCCGACCCCCTGCACCCGGCCGCGGATCGACAGGCGGACGGTCAGCCGCGCGGCCAGCGCCGCATCGGGCGTGGGATCGTCTTGTGGTGGCTGGTCGGACATCGGGCCTGCGGCTGGGCGTGAGGGGAACCGGTTATGCATCTGCCGGTCAAGCCTAGCCGATGGACCGGCGCCCGAAAAGATGCCGGGCGCGCAGCCGGCCATTCAGGGCAGCAGCCGGTCTTCAGGGCAGCAGCCGGTGGGGATTGAGAATGCCGTTCGGGTCCAGCATCGCCTTCAGCGCCCGCATGGTCGCGATCTCGGCGGCCGAGCGGTTGCGGTCCAGATAGGCGCGCTTGACCTGCCCGATGCCATGTTCCGCCGAAATCGATCCGCGATACTGCGCGACCAGATCGAAGATCGCATCGTCGATCGGCCCCTGCAGGGCCTGATAGCCCCCGGCCTGCATGCCCGGCGGCGCCATGACGTTGACATGCACATTGCCGTCGGCGACATGACCGAAATAGACCGGGCGCAGGCCCTTGGCCACCCGCGCCAGCGCCAGATCGCAATCGGCGATGAACCGGCCGATATCGCCGACCGCGAAGGTCAGGTCATATTTGTGCACCGGCGCCGTATGGGCGACCGCCTCGGGTACGCCTTCGCGCAGCCGCCACAAGCCCTCGGCCTGGGCATCGCTCTGGGCGATCGCGGCATCGGCCACCCGGCCGGCCTCGATCAGTGCGCCGATCGCCACTTCCAGCCGGCCGCGTTGGGCCCCGGCGTCGGCGTCGTCCGATCCCACCTCGATCAGCACCGCATAGGTGTGGGCCAGGGCGAACGGGCTGCGCGCGCCGGGCAGCGTGCCGGCAACCAGGGCCACCGCGTCGGCGCCGATCAGTTCCACAGAATTCAGCCGGCCGGGAAAGCCGCGGCGCACCGCCGCCAGCACCGCCAGCGCATCATCGAAACGATCGACCGCGACCATGGCGACCGCGCGCCCCGCCTCGGCCGGAAACAGCTTCAGGGTCGCGGCCGTCACCACGCCCAATGTGCCCTCGGCGCCGATGAACATCTGCTTCAGGTCATAGCCGGTGTTGTTCTTGCGCAGGCTCGACAGCCCGTCCAGCACGGTGCCGTCGGCCAGCACCACCTCCAGTCCCAGAACCTGTTCACGGATATGACCGTAACGCAGCACCTTCAGGCCGCCGGCATTGGTCGAGATATTGCCGCCGATCCGGCAGGATCCCTTCGATCCCAGATCCAGCGCCAGCATCAGCCCAGCGCGGCGGGCCGCTTCCTGTGCCGTCTCCAGCACCACGCCCGCATCCAGGGTGATGCTGGCGCCCACCGCATCGACCGCCCGGATGCGGGCCATGCGATCCACCGACAGCACGAAGGCGCCGGCCGCATCTGGCACCGATCCGCCGACCAGGCCGGTATTGCCGGCCTGCGGCACCACCGGCAGGCGGTGGGCGTTCAGATAGGCCAGCACCCGGGCCACCGCCGCGGTGTCGCGGGGGCGGATCACGCCCAGCGCGCGGCCATGGAACTTGCCCATCCAGTCGCGTTCATAGCGCGGCATGTCGGCCGGGTCGGTGAGCAGCCCGGCGGCATCGACCAGCCCCTGAAGCGCGTCCAGATGGCGGTCGAGTTCGGCGGCGGAAGGCGGGCGAGCGAACATGCGGCACTCCGGGCGGCTTCGGATGTCTGGTTTGTCCCGATTCTGTCGCGCGCCGCGCCGGCCGGCAACCGGCGAAGCGGCGGGTCTGCCATGCAGGGATCGCGCGATAACGGCGCCTCAAACGCCAGCGGCCCGCCGGATCATCGATCCGGCGGGCCGCGACAGGGCGCGTCAGGCGGTGCTCATTCGAATTCGATGATCACCTGATCGGCGGCGACGCTGGAACCGGCGCCGGCCTTGATCTCCTTGACCGTGCAGTCGCGTTCGGCGCGCAGCACGTTCTCCATCTTCATGGCCTCGATCACCGCCAGTTCCTCGCCGGCCTTGACCTCCTGGCCGACCTCGACCGCCACCGACAGCACCAGGCCCGGCATCGGCGACAGCAGGAAGCGGCTCATATCCGGCGCCTGCTTCACCGGCATCATTGCCGCATATTCAGCACCGCGACGGGTATAGACCCGCGCCAGCAGCGCCGATCCGCCATGGGTCAGCCTCCAGCCCGAGGATGCCCGCTCGATCTGGACCACGCGGGTGCGGTCGTCGACGGTCGCGGTCAGCAGCCGGTCGCCCAGTCGCCAGGTGCAGTCCAGCGTCACCGGCTTGCCGCCCATGTCGAGCACCAGAGCCGGCGCGTGCTGCACCACCTTCACCTCGACCCGCTCGTCATCCAGCATCACCACCAGCTCGTCGGGGACATGGTGGACATAGCCGCGCATCTGGCCGGTGATGTTGCCCTGGCGCGCCCGGTCGGCCAGATCGGCCATGACCGCGATCGCGGCCAGCGCCCGGCGGGCCTCGGCGTCCAGCGGTGCGCCGTGGAAGCCCTCGGGATATTCCTCGGCAATGAAACCGGTCGACAGCCGGCCTTCCAGGAAGCGCGGATGCTTGATCAGCGCGGTCAGGAACGGGATGTTGTGGGTGATGCCGCGGATGTAATAGGCATCCAGCGCGTCGCTCATCCGCTCCGCCGCCTGCAGGCGATCATCGCCATAGGTCACCAGCTTGGCGACCATCGGGTCATAGAACATGCTGATCTCGGCGCCCTCATAGACGCCGCTGTCGACCCGCACGCCGGTGCCGGTGGGCTCGATATAGCGCGCAAGGCGCCCGATCGAGGGCAGGAAGCCGCGATAGGGATCCTCGGCATAGACCCGGGCTTCCATCGCCCAGCCGGTCAGCGTCACCTCGTCCTGGGTAAAGGGCAGGTGTTCGCCCGCGGCCACCCGGATCATCAGCTCCACCAGATCGAGGCCGGTGATCAGCTCGGTCACCGGATGCTCGACCTGAAGCCGGGTGTTCATCTCCAGGAAATAGAAGCTGCGATCGGGGCCGACGATGAATTCCACCGTGCCGGCCGAGCGGTAGTTCACGGCCCGCGACAGCGCCACCGCCTGCTCGCCCATCGCCTTGCGGGTCGCCTCGTCCAGGAACGGGCTCGGCGCCTCCTCGATCACCTTCTGGTGCCGGCGCTGGATCGAGCATTCGCGCTCGCCCAGATAGCAGATATTGCCATGGCCGTCGGCGATGATCTGGATCTCGATATGGCGCGGCTGCTCGATGAACTTCTCGATGAACACCCGGTCGTCGCCGAAGCTCGACTTCGCCTCCGATGTCGCCGAGCGGAAGCCCTCGCGGGCCTCCCTGGCGTCATGGGCCAGCCGCATGCCCTTGCCGCCGCCGCCGGCCGAGGCCTTGATCATCACCGGATAGCCGATCTCGTCGGCGATCTTCACCGCCTCGTCGGCATCCTTGATCTCGCCCACATAACCGGGAACGGTCGAGACACCGGCCTTCTTGGCCAGCTTCTTCGACTCGATCTTGTCGCCCATCGCATAGATGGCCTCGATATTCGGGCCGATGAAGGCGATGCCGGCCGCGTCCAGCGCCTTGGCGAAGCTCTGGTTTTCCGACAGGAAGCCATAGCCCGGATGCACGGCCTGGGCGCCGGTGTCCTTGCAGGCGGCGATGATCCGCTCGGCGATCAGATAGCTCTGATTGCTGGGGCTGGCGCCGATATGCACGGCCTCGTCGGCCATGCGGACATGCAGCGCATCGGCATCGGCGTCCGAATAGACGGCCACCGTCTTGATGCCCATACGGCGGGCGGTGCGGATCACCCGGCAGGCGATCTCACCGCGATTGGCGATCAGGATCTTCTCGAACATGGGGCGCGTTCTCAACTCAGCAAATCAGGAAGCGGAAGACGGCGGATGCGGCGGGCGCGGCCCGGAGCCGCCGTCTCTGGCGCCCCCCAGCCTGGCCAGGATGCCGTAAGCCCAGAGCCCGTGCAGAACCACCAGACCGGCCCAGAGCGCCAGGGCGAAGCCGATGCGCCCCTCCGGGTCATCGACCTTGAGCAGCGCGGTCAACAGGGCGATCAGGCCGTTCCCGGCGGCGAAAGCGAAGCCATGGAGGTAGAAACCGGTCAGGCGGCGGGCGCGGCGCGCCTGCGCCGCTTCTCCGGTTTCGGCTCCCGACGTGGCGACGCCGGCCTCGGGGTCATCTGGGGTCACGGGCATATCCGCGTCAGAGCGGAATGTTGCCGTGCTTCTTCCACGGCTTCTCGCGACGCTTGCTGCGCAGCATGTCCAGCGCGCCGCAGATGCGGGCGCGGGTGTTGCGCGGCCGGATGACGTCGTCGATGAAGCCGCGAGAGGCGGCAACGAACGGGTTGGCGAAGCGGCCGCGATATTCCTCGGTCCGCGCCGCGATCTTGTCCGCGTCGCCGATATCCTGGCGGAAGATGATCTCCACAGCGCCCTTCGGCCCCATCACCGCGATCTCGGCAGACGGCCAGGCATAGTTCATGTCGCCGCGCAGATGCTTCGAGCTCATGACGTCATAGGCGCCGCCATAGGCCTTGCGGGTGATCAGCGTCACTTTCGGCACCGTCGCCTCGGCATAGGCGTACAGCAGCTTGGCGCCATGCTTGATGATGCCGCCGAATTCCTGGCTGGTGCCCGGCAGGAAGCCCGGCACGTCGACGAAGGTGACGATCGGGATGTTGAAGCAGTCGCAGAACCGCACGAAGCGGGCGGCCTTGCGGGAGCTGTCGATGTCCAGGCAGCCGGCCAGCACCATCGGCTGGTTGGCGACGATGCCCACGGTCTGGCCATCCATGCGGGCGAAGCCGGTCAGGATGTTCTTCGCGAATTCGGGCTGGATCTCGAAGAAGTCGCCCTCGTCGACCACCTTCTCGATCAGCTCCTTCATGTCATAGGGCTTGTTCGGGTTCGGCGGCACCAGAGTGTCGAGCGACGGCTCCATGCGCGCGACCGGGTCGTGGGTCTCGCGGATCGGGGCCGGTTCGCGGTTCGACAGCGGCAGGAAGTCGAAGAACCGGCGCATCTGCAACAGCGCGTCGACATCATCCTCGAACGCCACATCCGCCACCGAGGATTTGGTGGTGTGGGTGACGGCGCCGCCCAGATCCTCGGCCGTCACCACCTCGTGGGTCACGGTCTTGACCACGTCGGGGCCGGTGACGAACATGTATGACGTGTCCTTCACCATGAAGATGAAGTCGGTCATCGCCGGGGAATACACCGCACCGCCGGCGCAGGGGCCCATGATCATCGAGATCTGCGGCACGACGCCCGAGGCTTCCACATTGCGCAGAAACACATCGGCATAGCCGGCAAGCGAGGCGACACCTTCCTGGATGCGGGCGCCGCCCGAATCGTTCAGGCCGATCACCGGGGCGCCGACCTGCACCGCCTGGTCCATGACCTTGCAGATCTTTTCGGCATGCGCTTCCGACAAAGCGCCGCCGAACACCGTGAAATCCTGGCTGAACACGAAGACCAGCCGGCCGTTGATCGTGCCGCGGCCGGTGACCACGCCGTCGCCGGGCACCCGGGTGTTCTCCATCCCGAATTCCGTGCAGCGGTGTTCGACGAACATGTCGTATTCTTCGAACGACCCGGCATCGAGCAGCAGCTCGATCCGCTCGCGTGCGGTCAACTTGCCCTTGGCATGCTGGGCATCGATCCGGCGCTCGCCGCCACCCATCCGGGCAGCCTGACGACGCTTCTCAAGCTCTTCGAGTATCGCCTGCATCTCCGGTCTTCTTCTTCCTCGAATGGTCTGGCGCCGGCCTGCCGCGGCCGATCCCGGCTGCGACGGCGCGCAAAGCACCCTACACGGCGTATCCCTTGTTCGCCTGTGCTGATAGCATGACGGACCCGGTCGCGCCACACCCTTTGCCGCGAAAGCCTGAAGATCCGCAAGGTATTGGCAGTTTATGGGGGGGCTTGCGAAAGCTGTGCGTGATCGCACGGCCGGCTGCGCAAGATTGCGCAAACCGACCCACGGGTAACCTGCACGCCCCCCGCTACCCCGCGTTGATGGCGTCGCGGATGCGGGCCAGATCGGCCAGATCGCGTTTCAGGAAAGCCATCCGCTCGGTCTGCTCGGCATCCTCGCCCCAGCGGCTGATCTGGTAATGCTCATCGGCCTGCGAGGCTGCCCACGCCGTCTCGGCATCGATCGCGCCTTCGAACAGTGCCAGGCCGATGATCACCGATCCGGCGGTGGTCACGGCGCCGTGCAGCACCGCAAGCTGCCAGGGATCGACGGCCTCGATCGCACGGGTCAGCCGCTCCACCGTCTCGGGCGGCTGGTCCACCGCCAGAAGCCCGGTGGTGGTGACCAGATGGATGTCGAAGCGCCGCCGCGCCCAGTCGATCATCGGATCCCAGTGTTCGCACTGCACCGCCGCCAGCCCGGTCGGGGTCTCGGCGCGATAGCACACCAGATCCGTGCCGATATAGCCGGCCAGTTCCGCGGCGATCAGCGCCTGATGCGGCACCACCCGGTCGACCACCACATTGGCCAGCCTCGTCGCCGGCATGGTCTCGGGGTCGATGCGCTCACCCTGGCCTGCCCACTCATCGGCGATCAGCCGGGCCAGGCTCTGGCGCGGCACAACCAGCGGTGCCTTGGCCGGGGTGCGCAGGGGGCGCGCGTCCAGCACCACCGACCATCCGCCCTCGACGGGGGTGATGTCGGCGCCCTTGTAGAAGCGCTTGCGCAGATCGGGCCCGGCACGGCCGGCGCCCTTCGGTGCATCGCTCATGCCCCGATCCTCCGTTCGATCGTCTCGATGGCCATCGCGGGCGGCGCGCCGATCAGTGCCAGGATCGCCGCGTCCAGCGCCGCCGCGTTTTCCACCACATGCTCGGCGCCGGCGGCGATCAGCTCCTCCGGCGCATGACAGCCCCAGGCGACGCCGATCGCCCGCGCGCCCGCCGCCCGAGCCATCTCCATGTCATAGCTGGTGTCGCCGATCAGCACGCTGCGCGCCGGCGCGGCACCGGTCTCGGCCATCGCCGCCAGCATCATCGCCGGATGCGGCTTGCTCGGATGGGTATCGGCGGTCTGGATGGTCACGAACATCCGCTCGAAGCCGAACTGGGCCACGGTGCGCTCCACGCCACGGATCGATTTGCCGGTGGCCATGCCCAGCAGATAGCCGGCGCGGTCCAGCCGGCGCAGAACCGCGTCCACGCCGTCGAACAACCGTTCGTCGCCCATCTGCCCGGCGGCCAGCCGGCGGCGATAGGCGGTGCGATAGCCGTCGGCCAGCATCATGCAGTCGGCCTCGCCCAGATCCGGCAGCAGCCGGCCGATCGCGACCGGCAGCGACAGGCCGATGATCCGCGACACATCGGCCAGCGCCGGTGCCGCCAGCCCGGCCGCGACGAAGCAGTCGCCCATGGTGTCTGTGATCTCCCCGGCACTGTCGACCAGGGTGCCGTCGCAATCGAACACCACCAGCCCGATGCCCGTCTCCTCTGCCATCATCCGTCGATCTCCAGGTTCAGGCCCATCCCCAAGTCCAGACCAAGCCGCGCGAAGCTGGCGGCCATATGGGGTGGCAGGGGTGCTGCCGCCGATATCCGCCGGCCATCCGGCCCGGTCAGGGTCAGGCGACGGGCATGCAGGTGCAGCCGCTTCGGCAGGCCGATCCGCCGCAGATCCACCGCGGCCCCGCCATATTTCAGGTCGCCCACGATCGGCGTGCCGATCGCCGCCAGATGGGCGCGCAGCTGGTGGGTGCGGCCGGTCAGCGGCTTCAGCGCCACCAGCGCGCAGGGGCCGCCGGTTGCCATCACCTCGTATTCGGTGATCGCGCTCTGGCCGTCCTCGCCCTCATCCACCGCCACCATCCGTTCCCCGCCGCGTTCCACCGGTCGTTTGGCCAGGGGCAGGTCGATCACGCCGCGCTGTGGCGATGGCACGCCCAGGGTGACCGCCCAATAGATCTTGGTGGTGGTCCGCTCGCGGAACGCCCGGGTCGCCCAGGCGGCGGCGCGGGCATTGCGGGCCAGCAGCAGCACGCCCGAGGTGTCGCGGTCCAGGCGGTGCACCAGCCGTGGCCGCTCAACGTCACCCGGACGGGCCAGCCCGTCGAGCATGCCGTCCAGATGCCGGTCGGTGCCGCTGCCGCCCTGCACCGCCAGCCCGGACGGCTTGTCGATCAGGATCAGGTCGTCGGTCTCGACCAGCACCCGGCCCCGCAGGAAGGCCGCATCCTCGGCGCCGCTCGCGCGTTGCGCCACGCGGCCTTCCGCCGCCGCGTCCAGCATCGGCAGGGCCAGCGGCGGCAGGCGAACCGTGGCACCGGCCGTCAGCCGCAGATCGGGCTTGGCGCGCTTGCCATCCACCCGCACCTGGCCGGTGCGGCTCCAGCGTTGCGCCTCGGCAAAGCCCAGCCCCGGCAGCCGCCGGCGCAGCCAGCGGTCCAGCCGCTGGCCGTCCTCGTCATCGCTCACATTCAGATGCAATGGCTGGTGGCCACCGCCTGTCCCTTGCGCGGAACCGGTCATCCGGCCACCATCCTTGCCACCATCAGCCCGCCCAGCAGGCCCAGAACCCCCAAAGCCACCGATCCGCCCACATACAGCGCCGCGACCACCGTCTCGCCCCGCTGCCACAGGCTCACCGCATCCAGCGAAAAGGTCGAGAATGTGGTGAAGGCGCCAAGAAATCCGGTGGCGATCAGGGTCCGGGCGTGGGGAAACATCGGCAGGCCATGTGCCGCGGCCCCCGCCAGCAGCCCCATCAGGAACGATCCGGCGATGTTCACGATCACCGTGCCCCAGGGAAAGCCCAGGCCGAACGCCGCTGCCGCCCAGCTGTTGACACTGTGACGTGCCAGGGCCCCTGCCGCACCGCCGGCGGCGATCACCACCAGCGTCACCGGTGCGAATGCGGTCATGACGTCTCGCCCTTCCCGTCCCTGGCCTTGCCTGCCCGTTCGGCCGCGCGCATCTCCGCCTGACGCTCGGCACGCAGCTTCGCCCAATACTCCAGCCGCTTGGCGATGTCCCGCTCGAACCCGCGTGGACGTGGCTCATAAATCACCCGTGCGCCCATCGCCTCCGGCCAGTAATCGCGGCCCGAAAACGCGTCCGGCGCATCATGGTCGTAGTCATAGCCATGGCCATAGCCAAGCTGTTTCATCATCTTCGTCGGCGCGTTCAGGATATGCATCGGCGGCATCAGCGATCCGGTTTCCTTCGCCAGCCGCCGGGCGGCCTTATAGGCCACATACACGCCGTTCGATTTGGGTGCCGTCGCAAGATAGACCACGGCCTGCGCGATGGCGAGTTCGCCTTCCGGGCTGCCCAGCGTCTCATAGGCCGCATGGGCCGCCTGCGCCTGTTCCAGGGCCCGCGGATCGGCCATGCCGATATCCTCGACCGCGAAGCGGATCAGCCGGCGGATGACATAAAGCGGATCCTCGCCGCCCTCCAGCATCCGCGCGAACCAATAGAGCGCCGCGTCGACATCCGATCCGCGCAGCGATTTGTGCAGCGCGCTGATCAGGTTGTAATGGCCTTCCTGCGCCTTGTCATAGAGCGGCATCCGGCGCTGGAGCAACTGGCCCAGGCGGCTTGTGTCCAGCACCTCGCCCTCGGGCAGCGCATACAGCATGTCGGCCATGTTCAGCAGGAAGCGGCCATCGCCATCCGCCATCGCCACCAGCGCGTCCCGCGCCTCGCTGTCAACCGGCAGCGGCCGTGCCTCGGCTGCCTCGGCGCGGATCAGAAGCTCGGTCAGGGCCGCCTCGTCCAGCCGTCGCAGCACCAGCACCTGGGTGCGCGACAACAACGCGCCGTTCAGCTCGAAGGACGGGTTCTCGGTGGTGGCGCCAATCAGCGTGACGGTGCCATCTTCGACATAGGGCAGAAAACTGTCCTGTTGCGCACGGTTGAAGCGGTGGATCTCGTCCACGAACAGCAGCGTCTGGCGCCCGGTATCGCGCAGCGCCGCCGCCTCGGCAAAAGCCTTGCGCAGGTCGCCGACGCTTGAGAACACCGCCGAGAGCGCCGCGAACCGCATGCCCGTGGCCTCGGCCAGCAGGCGCGCCAGCGTCGTCTTGCCGGTTCCCGGCGGCCCCCACAGCACCAGCGATGCCAGTCGCCGCGCCTGGACCATGCGCGTCACCGGCCCGTCGGGGCCGAACAGATGGTCCTGGCCCACGATGTCCTCGATCCGCGCCGGTCGCAGCCGGTCGGCCAGGGGGCGTGGGGCTGCGGCATCGAACAGCGTCGCCATGGGAATTATGCAGCCTCCCGCTCTGAAGGCGCCGGCCCGGTCCGGTTCAGCGCACAAGCTCCAAGGTGAGTTCGCGCCCCTCGCGGCGCAAGGTCAGCCGCCAGCGTCGTTCGCCCCGCACGGCCGCAAGCCTTGACACCACATCGGCCGCGCGGTTCAGTTTCGCGCCGTTGATCGCCACGATCATGTCGCCGGGGCGCAGGCCGATCGCCGCCGCCGGCGATCCGCGGGCGATGTCGATCACGATCACCCCTTCCTCGAACCCGTCCAGGCCCAGTTCCTCGGCCAGTGCCGGTGACAGATTGGCGATCTTCGCCCCCGCCAGCGGGTTGGCGCCGCTGATCTCGCGTTCATCGCGCGCCACCGTCTCAGGTGCCGCCACCAGCGGCAGCGACACGGTCTGCCGGCGTCCATCGCGCCAGATCGTCACCTCGGTATCGCCGCCGATGCCGGCGGCCGCCAGCCGGAAGCGCAACGCCCGCGGATCGTCGACCACCCGGCCGCCGATCTCCAGGATCACGTCGCCGCGCTTCAGCACCCCGGCCGCCGGTCCGTCCGGATGAACATGGCTGACCACCACGCCAGATGGCCGCGGCAGGTCCAGGCTTTCGGCGATATCCGCGGTCACCGGCTGGCCGCGTGCGCCAAGCCAGGGCCGCGCCACCGGCCGGCCCTCGATCGCTGCCTGCACGACCGTCCGCACCAGGGTTGCCGGAATCGCGAAGCCGATGCCGTTCGATCCGCCCGACCGGCTGAAGATCGCGGTGTTGATGCCCACCACCCGGCCATCCAGCGTCACCAGCGCACCGCCGGAATTGCCGGGGTTGATCGCGGCATCGGTCTGGATGAACGACTGGAAATCCGAGACCCCGACCATGGTCCGGGCCAATGCCGACACGATGCCGCTGGTGACGGTCTGGCCCACGCCGAACGGATTGCCGATCGCCAGCACCAGGTCACCCACCTCGACCGCATCGCTGTCGCCGAAGGTCAGCGCGGGCAGTTCAACCCCCTCAGGATCGATCTTCAGCACCGCCAGATCGGTCTGGGCATCGAGACGCACCACCTCGGCCGGAAACTCGCGCCGGTCGTTCAGAACCACCGTGATCTGCTCGGCGCCGTCGATGACATGGTTGTTGGTCACGACGAAGCCGCGGCCGTCGACGATCACCCCTGACCCCAGCGAGTTCTGCACCCGCTCCGATGGCCGGCCCAATCCCATGCGGTCGCCAAAGAACCGGCGGAAGAACGGATCGTCGAAGAAGGGCGAGCGTTGCTGCACCACCACGGTCCGGCGGGTGTAGATGTTCACCACAGCCGGCGCCGCCGCCCGCACCACCGGCGCAAATGACAGCTGCATCTCGGTCCGGGTTTCCGGCACGCGCCTGGCCGCCGCATCATCGGCCGCCATCACCGGCGCCGCACCTGCCAGCACGACGACCGCGATCGTCCAGGCCACCGCCAGCCCCCGCACATGCAGCCACCCCGCCGCCAGGGCGGCGGCGCACCTGTTCCGGTCGATCACCCGCTTCGACATCCCGCACACCTTCATCTTCCCGGCCGGTCACGATCCCCGGTCCTGATCCTTGGGCGTCCCGTCGCCGCCGGCTCACAGCATAACGCCGGCGTCTCAGCCGACAAGCACCGCCGCACGCCCACGCCCAGCCGCCAAAGGAAACCCGCCCCAACGGAAAACGGGCAGCACACCATGTGGCGTGCTGCCCGTCCTCGTCACCGATGCACCGTGTTCCGGGGCCATGATCCCCTGGCCCGTCCGCGCCGACGGGCAAGGGGCGTTCACAGCCGGAACGGGCGATCAATCCTCGGCGTCGTCCTCGGCAACCTGCTTCGGGCCCGAATCCTGGCCCTTGGCGGCGGGGTTGCGGTCGACCAGCTCGATGATCGCCATCGGCGCATTGTCGCCATAGCGGAAGCCCGCCTTCAGCACGCGGGTATAGCCACCGGCGCGGCCCTGATAGCGCTCGGCCAGTTCGGCAAACAGCTTGCGGACGATCACGTCGTCCGGCAGGCGTGCCGCGGCCTGGCGGCGGGCATGCAGATCACCGCGCTTGCCCAGCGTGATCAGGCGCTCCACAACCGGGCGCAGTTCCTTCGCCTTCGGCAGGGTGGTCTTGATCTGCTCATGCTTCAGCAGAGCCACGGCCATATTGGCGAACATCGCCTTGCGATGGGCGCTGGTGCGGTTCAGCTTGCGACCGCTCATTCCATGGCGCACGACAGTTTACTCCTGCTCGGGCATCATCCGTGCCCGGTATCCGGGCACTGTGGCGCGCGTCGGGGCGTTGCCATCCCTGTCGCGCGCCGCGATGCGATTTTCAAAGGGGCCGACGTGCGCAGGCACAATCCACCCCGTGAGGTAGTCGCCCGCATGACGCGGGCGGTCGTCGGAACCCGATATCGGCGGCGCGGGGCATGGGCCTTCCGGCTGCCCCGCCGGCCGATCAATAGGGCTCTTCCAGCTTCTTGGCCAGCTCTTCGATATTCTCCGGCGGCCAGTTGCTGATCTGCATGCCGAGCTTCAGACCCATGGAGGACAGAACCTCCTTGATCTCGTTCAGCGACTTGCGACCGAAGTTCGGCGTCCGCAGCATCTCGGCCTCGGTCTTCTGGACCAGATCGCCGATATACACGATGTTGTCGTTCTTCAGGCAGTTCGCCGAACGCACCGACAGTTCCAGTTCCTCGACCTTGCGGAGGAGGTTCGGGTTGAAGGGCAGCTCGTCATGCTCTTCACGCTCGGTCGGCATCTCCGGCTCTTCGAAGTTGATGAAGAGCTGGAACTGGTCCTGGAGGATCCGGGCGGCAAGCGCGATCGAATCTTCCGGGGTGATGGCGCCGTTGGTTTCGACATGGAGCGAGAGCCGGTCGAAATCGGTATAGGAACCGACGCGGCTGTTCTCGACCTTGTACGAGACCTTCTTGATCGGGCTGTACAGGGCATCGACCGGGATCAAACCGATCGGCGCGTCTTCGGGGCGGTTGGCCGAGGCCGGGACATAGCCCTTGCCGGTGTTCACCACGAATTCCATGTTCAGCACCGCGCCGTCATCCAGCGTGCACAGAACCAGGTCCGGATCCAGAATCCCGATATCAGGACCGGTCTGGATCATCGATGCCTTGACCTCGCAGGGGCCGGTGGCCTTCAGCGCCATGCGCTTGGGGCCTTCGGCATGCATGGTCAGCGACATGGTCTTCACGTTCAGCACGATATCCGTCACGTCCTCGCGGACACCGGGGACCGATGAAAACTCGTGAAGAACGCCGTCGATCTTGATCGCCGTAACTGCGGCGCCTTGAAGCGACGACAGCAGCACCCGGCGCAGGGCATTGCCGAGCGTCATGCCGAAGCCGCGTTCGAGCGGCTCGGCGACGACGGTCGCCTGCCGGGCCGGATTGGCCCCCGGCTCGATCTCGAGCTTGGTCGGCTTAATCAGGTCCTGCCAATTCTTATGGATCACGTGAACGACCTCTCGTTGCTCGCGCCGCGATGGGGTGCCGGTCGTTGCGGGGATCCGGCGGGCGCTCTTGCCCGCCGCGCCGGCGACGCGGAACCGGACAGGCTGAAGCCGGCCGGCGCGGCGCCCTCCCGGGCTATCGCGTCCGACCGGCGGGGGCGCGTGCGGTCCTTGACGTCAGACGCGGCGCCGCTTGGGCGGGCGGCAGCCGTTATGCGGGATCGGGGTCACGTCGCGGATCGAGGTGATCGCGAAACCCGCCGCCTGCAGGGCACGCAGAGCCGATTCCCGGCCCGAGCCCGGACCCTTGACCTCGACATCCAGGGTGCGCATGCCGTGTTCGGCGGCCTTGCGGCCGGCGTCTTCGGCAGCGACCTGCGCCGCGTAAGGGGTAGACTTGCGCGAACCCTTGAAGCCCATGGTCCCCGAGGACGACCAGGAGATGGTGTTCCCCTGCACGTCGGTGATGGTGATCATGGTGTTGTTGAAGCTCGCGTTCACGTGCGCGACACCGGAAGTGATATTCTTCCTGTCGCGGCGGCGCAGACGAGCACCCGTATCCTTGGCCATGGTGCGTCCTTACTTCTTCTTGCCCGCAATCGGCTTCGCCGGGCCCTTGCGGGTCCGCGCATTGGTGTGGGTGCGCTGACCGCGCACCGGCAGGCCACGACGATGCCGCAGGCCGCGGTAGCAGCCGAGGTCCATCAGGCGCTTGATGTTCATCGCGACTTCGCGGCGGAGGTCACCCTCGACCGCATAATCGCTGTCAATCACTTCACGGATGCGGATCACTTCGGCATCCGACAGTTCGTTCACGCGCCGCTCGGTCGGGATTCCCACCTTGCCGCAGATTTCCTGCGACTTCGACCGGCCAATGCCGTGAATGTAGGTCAGCGCGATCTCGACTCGCTTCGCGGTCGGGATATTCACACCTGCAATACGCGCCACGCTTGATTCTCCTTCGTCGACCGACGGTCTGCGCCCGCACGCGCCCACTCGGCGCGGAGGGGCGCGATTATAGGATGACCGTCGCTCAAGTCAACCACTCAGAAGTTACGACCCGCTGCCGAGGATGGCTTTCAACGCCCGGGTCACATCATCGATGTCGGCCATGCCGTCCACCGTCCGCAAAAGGCCCTTCGTCTCATAGTAGGGCAGCAGCGGCGCGGTCTGCGCATGGTAGGCTTCGAGCCGGCTCGTCACCGTCTCGGCATTGTCGTCCTTGCGGCGGGTGAACTCAGTCGACCCGCACACATCACAGACGCCCGCAACCTTGGGCTTCTGGAAAGTGTCATGATAGCCGGCGCCGCATCTGGCGCAGGCGAAACGTCCGGTGATCCGCTCGACCAGTGCCGCATCATCGACCTTCATCTCGATCACATGATCCAGATGAAGCCCGCGGGAGGCCAGCATGCCGTCCAGCGCCTCGGCCTGGGCCACGGTGCGGGGAAAGCCGTCGAGGATGAAGCCGTTGCGGCAGTCATCCAGACCGATGCGGCCGGCGATCATATCGATGATCGCCTGATCCGGCACCAGCTTTCCGCTGTCCATGATCGCCTTGACGCGATTGCCAAGCTCGCTGCCCGATTTCACCTCGGCGCGGAGCATGTCCCCTGTGGACAGCTGCACGATGCCATAGGCGTCGACCAGGCGCTGCGACTGTGTGCCTTTGCCGGCACCGGGAGGTCCGAGAAGGATCAGGATCACGACCGCCGTCCTTTGAGTCGGGCCTTCTTGATCAGCCCCTCATACTGGTGCGCCAGCAGGTGGGACTGGATCTGGGCCACGGTATCGATGGTGACGTTGACCACGATCAGCAGGCTGGTGCCACCAAAGTAGAACGGGACCGCATACTCGCTGATCAGGAGTTCAGGCAGGGCGCAGACCGCAGCGATATAGATCGCGCCGATCGCCGTCAGCCGGGTCAGCACATAATCCAGATACTCAGCGGTCTTCGCGCCGGGCCGGATGCCGGGAATGAACCCGCCATGTTTGCGCAGATTGTCCGCCGTCTCCTCCGGATTGAACACAATCGCGGTATAGAAGAAGCAGAAGAACAGGATGGCCGCGATGTACAGCCCCAGATACAGGGGCTCGCCATGAGCCAGATTGGTGGTCAGCCAGGTCACCCAGGCCGGTCCGCCGGTCGCGTTGAAGCTGGCGATGGTGGTCGGCAGCAGCAGGATCGAGCTTGCGAAGATCGGCGGGATCACGCCGGCCGTGTTCAGCTTCAGCGGCAGATGCGAGCTTTCACCACCATAGATCCGGTTGCCGACCTGGCGCTTCGGGTACTGAACCACGATGCGCCGCTGGGCGCGTTCCATGAACACGATGAACGCGATCACCGCCACCGACATGATCAGCAGGAACAGGATGAAGCCGGTCGACAACGCGCCGGTCCGGCCCAGTTCCAGCATCCGGGCGAGTGCGCCGGGCAGTTCAGCGACGATGCCGGTGAAGATGATCAGCGAGATGCCGTTGCCGACGCCGCGGGCGGTGATCTGCTCGCCCAGCCACATCAGGAACATCGTGCCGCCGACCAGTGTGATCACGGTCGCGGCGCGGAAATAAAGACCAGGATCGGCGACCGCGGCGACAGAGCCCGCCTGCAGGCTCTCAAGCCCCACCGAAATGCCATAGGCCTGAACGATCGCCAGCCCCACCGTACCGAAGCGGGTGTACTGGTTCAGCAGCTTGCGCCCGCTCTCGCCCTCCTTCTTCAAGGCCGCGAAGCTCGGCAGCACTGCGGTCAGCAGCTGCACGATGATCGAGGCCGAGATGTAGGGCATCACGGTCAGCGCAAAGATGGTCATGCGCCCCAGCGCACCGCCGGCGAACACGTTGAACATACCGAGAATGCCGCCGGCATTCTGGTTGAACACCTCGGCAAGCACGGCGGGATTGATCCCCGGCACCGGGATATAGGTGCCAAGTCGATAGACCAGCAGCGCGCCCAGGGTGAACCAGAGCCGCTTCTTCAGTTCGGTGGCCTTGCCGAAGGCCCCGAAATTCAGGCTGCCCGCAAGTTGATCGGCGGAGGACGCCATCGCGGATGCGCTCCCGGCTTGAAGAGGGGGATCTCGAAGGCATGTCCTGAGCCGGCGGGGCCGGCCAGAACACCTGGATCAGTCTGTCGTCGTCAGGGCGGGCCCGGCGCTCAGCGTCGCCCCCGCCGCTCCGGGACACACCCAGACGGCTTCGGCAATGCGAGCGCGGGCAACCATCCCCCGGTCTGAACCGGCGGACGGTCGCCCGTCTAAGCCTGCACGACGCAAGCTCAGGCCAGAGATCAGGCCTGAGCCTCGTCCGCTGCCGGCACCGCCGGCAACTCGACCTTGCCGCCGGCCTTCTCAACCGCCGCAACCGCCGCCTCGGAGGCGCCGGACACGTGGATGGTCACGGCCGTGGTGATCTCGCCCTTGGCAAGCAGGCGCACACCGTCGCGAACGCGACGCAGCAGGCCGGCTTCAACCAGGGTCGCTTCGGTGATGTCGGTGCCGAGCTTGCCGGCATCGATCGCCTTCTGGATGCGACCCAGATTGACATGAACGAAATCGTTACGGAAGGGCGCGTTGGTGAAACCACGGCGCGGAAGGCGACGATGCAGCGGCATCTGACCGCCCTCGAAGCCCTTGATCGCCACGCCTGCGCGCGCCTTGGCACCCTTATGGCCCTTGCCGGCGGTCTTGCCGGTCCCCGAGCCGGGGCCGCGACCAATGCGCTTGCGCGCCTTGGTCGCACCAGGATTGTCCCTGAGCTCATTGAGCTTCATGACACCGCTGTTCCTTGCGTTCGTGTGTTTGGTGCAGGAGGCCCGGGGTCACCCTCAGGCCACCTCCTCCACGACCACGAGATGAGCCACCCTGGCAATCATGCCACGGACCGACGGGGTATCCTCAAGCACGCGGCTGCGATGCCGCTTGTTGAGACCCAGGCCGATCAGCGTCTGACGCTGATAGTCGGGACGCCCGATCGGGCTGCCCAGCTGGGTGACCTTCACCTGCTTCTTCGCCTCCGACATCAGGATCACTCCTTGCCAGCGGCGGCGGCGGCCGCCTGGCCGTCGCGGCGGCCGATGATGTCGCTGACCTTGCGACCGCGGCGCCGCGCAACCTCACGCGGCGACTGAACGGCCTTGAGGCCGTCGAAGGTCGCCTTGATCAGGTTATACGGGTTCGACGTGCCGTGGCTCTTCGCCACGACGTCGGCGACGCCCAGGCTCTCCAGCACCGCGCGCATCGGGCCGCCGGCGATGATGCCGGTGCCCGGAGGGGCGGCGCGCATCAGGATCCGGCCGGCACCGAAATGCCCGTCGATATCATGATGAAGCGTGCGGCCCTCGCGCAGCGGAACGCGGATCATGCCGCGCTTCGCCTTCTCGGTGGCCTTGCGGATCGCTTCGGGAACCTCGCGGGCCTTGCCCTGGCCGAAGCCAACCCGGCCGCGGCCGTCACCAACAACCACCAGTGCGGCAAAACCGAACCGGCGACCACCCTTAACCACCTTCGCGACGCGATTGATGGTAACGAGCTTGTCGATGAACTCGCCTTCTTCCTCGCGAGGCTTGCGCTCGTTGTCCGTGCGTGCCATGCGTGCGGCCCCCATCAGAACGACAATCCGCCCTCACGGGCGGCGTCGGCCAGCGCCTTCACGCGGCCATGATAAATGTAGCCCCCGCGGTCGAAGACGACCTCGGTCACGCCGTGCTCAAGTGCGCGCGCAGCGATCAGCTGGCCGACCAGTTTGGCGGCTTCCACGCCAGCGCCGTTCTTGAGCTGGCCCTTCAGATCCGTGTCGAGGGTCGATGCCTGGGCGAGCGTCTGCCCGCCAACATCGTCGATGATCTGAGCATAAATGTTCAGATTGGAGCGGTAGACGCTCAGCCGCGGACGGCCGTGCGACTTTTTGCGCAGCTGCGTACGCACGCGCCGCTTGCGCCGCTCGAAGAGCAGATTCGCGTTCATGCCCGTGCGGCTCCTTACTTCTTCTTGCCTTCCTTGCGGACGATAACCTCGCCCTCGTACTTGACACCCTTGCCCTTATAGGGTTCGGGGCCGCGGAAGGACCGGATCTCGGCCGCGATCTGACCGACCCGCTGCTTGTCGATCCCAGAGATCGCAAGCGCAGTCGGCTTCTCGGCCTTGATGTCGATATCCGCCGGAACGGCGTATTTGATGTCGTGGCTGAAGCCGAGCTGCAAGGTGAGCAGCTTGCCGTCGACAGCGGCGCGGTAACCCACGCCGTTGATCTCCAGCTTCACGGTGAAGCCCACCGACACGCCCTGGACCATGTTGGCCACCAGCGTGCGCGACAGACCCCACATCGACAGGGCGCGACGGTCGTCATTGGCGGGCTGAACGACGATCTGACCGTCGTTCAGCGTAACATTCACATCCGACGGCAGCGTGCGTTCAAGAGCGCCGAGCTTGCCCTTGACGCGAACGGTGTTCCCGTCCACTGCAACCTCGACGCCCTGCGGCACCGCCACCGGATTCTTACCGATACGCGACATAGGACGTCTCCTCAGAACACCTTGCAGAGCACTTCACCGCCGACATTGGCGGTGCGGGCCTCTGCATCGGACATGACGCCGCGCGGGGTCGAGAGGATCTGGATGCCGAGGCCATTGTAATGCTTCGGCAGTGCCTTGATCGACGAATACACACGACGGCCCGGACGGGAGACGCGGCCGATTTCGCGGATGGCGGGCTCGCCGTCCACATATTTCAGCGCGATCTCGAACACCGGCTTTCCTTCCGCAGGCTCATTCCGCTCGTAACCGCGGATATAGCCCTCACGGGTCAGCACGTCGAGAACCCAGCCGCGCAGCTTCGACGCAGGGCAAAGGGTCGTGCCCTTGCGCGCCATCTGGGCGTTGCGGATACGGGTGATCATATCGCCGAGGGGATCGGTCATGGACATTTCCGGTCCTCCTCTCTTACCAGCTCGACTTGGTCATGCCGGGGATCTGCCCGGACGACGCCAGGTCGCGGAGCGCCACACGGCACAGCTTGAGCTTGCGGTACACGGCCCGCGGACGGCCCGTCAACGCGCACCGGTTCCGGATACGGGTCTTGGAGCCGTTGCGCGGCATCTCCGCCAGCTTCAGGGTAGCAGCAAACCGCTCCTCGGGAGACAGGCTGCGGTTATCAACCACCGACTTGAGAGCGGCGCGCTTTGCGGCAAAGCGCTTGGTCAGCTGCTCGCGGTGCTTGTTCTTCTGGACGGCACTGGTCTTGGCCATAATCGCCTCGCTTGCCGTTGCTCAGTTCACGAAGGGCATCTGGAAGGCGGCAAGAAGCGCCTTCGCCTCGGCATCCGTCTTGGCCGTCGTCGCGAAGACGATGTCCATACCCCGGACGGTATCGACCTTGTCGTACTCGATTTCCGGGAAGACGATCTGCTCTTTGAGGCCCATGGCATAGTTGCCACGCCCGTCGAACGACTTGCCGTTCAGCCCGCGGAAGTCGCGGACGCGCGGCAGAGCGATGGTGACGAGACGATCAAGAAACTCGTACATGCGGTCGCGGCGAAGGGTGACCTTCACGCCAACCGCCATGTCCTCGCGCAGCTTGAAGCCGGCGATCGACTTCTTCGCGCGGGTCACGACCGGCCGCTGACCCGTGATCTTGGTCAGGTCGGTCACGACGCCGGTGATCTTCTTCTGATCCGACACCGCCTCGCCGACGCCCACATTCAGGACGATCTTCTCGAGACGGGGGATCTCCATGACGTTCGCGTAACCGAACTGCTCACGCAGCTGGCCGCGAACCTCATTCACATAATACTCGTACAAGCGTGCCATGCTGGGCTGCTCCGCCGTCAACGATCGATCTGCTCGCCGGAACGCTTGGCGACTCGCACCTTGCGTCCATCTTCGAGCGTGGAGAAACCGACGCGGGTCGGCTTGCCGTCCTTGGGGTCGGCGATCGCGACGTTCGACAGGTGCAGCGCGGCTTCCTTCTCCAGAATACCGCCGGGGCTACCCGGCTTCGGAGCGGTGTGCCGCTTGACGAGGTTCACGCCCTGGACATAGACGCGGTCCTCCTTGGGGAGAACCCGCGTCACCGTCCCGGCCTTGCCCTTGTCGCGCCCGGTCAAAACGACGACGTTGTCGCCTTTCTTGATCTTGGCTGCCATTAGAGGACCTCGGGGGCCAGAGAGATGATCTTCATGAACTTCTTGCCGCGGAGCTCGCGGGTAACCGGGCCGAAGATACGGGTCCCGATCGGCTCGCCATGCTTGTTGATCAGCACGGCGGCATTGCGGTCGAAGCGGATGGCGGTGCCGTCCGGACGACGAAGCTCCTTGGCGGTACGAACGACCACCGCACGGTGGACGTCGCCCTTCTTCACCTTACCACGCGGAATCGCCTCCTTCACGGAGACGACGATCACGTCGCCGACACGGGCAACGCGGCGGCGGGAACCGCCGAGCACGCGGATGCACTGCACACGCCGGGCGCCGCTGTTGTCCGCCACTTCCAGATTGGTTTCGGTCTGGATCACAGGACCGTTCCTTAATCAGCAGGGGCCGGGCTCATTCGCCTTCGACGACGACCGTCCAGCGCTTCCGCTTGGAGATCGGCGCCGACTCGATGATGCGGACGTTGTCGCCGGCCTTGAACCGGTTGTCCTCATCATGCGCGGCGTACTTCTTGCTGCGGCGGATGAACTTCTTGTAGATCGGGTGCTGGAAGCGACGCTCGACCTTGACGATGATCGTCTTGTCGCCCTTGTCGCTTACCACGACGCCCTGGAGGATACGCTTGGGCATCTGATCACTCCTTCGCCGCAGATGCGGCCTGCTGGCCGATCACGGTCTTGATCCGGGCGATGTCGCGACGGACCTCGCGCACCCGGGCAGTGTTGTCGAGCTGACCGCCCGCCTGCTGAAAGCGCAGATTGAACTGCTCCTTCTTCAGCTGCAGCAGCATGGTCGAAAGCTCGGTGCCCGACTTCACGCGCAGTTCCTCAGCCTTCATGGCCTCAGCCCTCCACACCGATGCGCTGGATCACGCGGGTGCGGATCGGCAGCTTCGCGGCACCACGCTCGAAGGCCTCACGGGCCAGCTCGGCGGGGACACCGTCCAGTTCGAACATCACGCGACCAGGCTTCACGCGGGCCATCCAGAATTCCGGAGCGCCCTTACCCTTACCCATGCGCACCTCGGCCGGCTTCTTCGAAACCGGCACGTCGGGGAACACACGCACCCACACGCGACCGACACGGCGGATGTGGCGGGTGATCGCGCGACGGGTCGCCTCGATCTGCCGCGCCGTCAACCGACCGGGCTCCATCGCCTTCAGGCCATAGGCGCCGAAATTCAGCGCCGTACCGCCCTTGGCGTCACCGTGGATGCGGCCCTTATGCGCCTTGCGATATTTCGTCCGCTTCGGACTCAGCATAAGTTCCAGCCTTTCTCACTAAGCTGATCGCCGCCGGATCAGCGGGACGCCCGCGTCTCACGACGCTCGGCTTCCGCCGCCAGCGGATCGCGGCTCAGCACTTCGCCCTTGAACACCCAGACCTTGACACCGCATGTGCCATAGGTGGTGAAGGCGGTCGCCTGGCCATAATCGATGTCGGCGCGCAGCGTATGCAGCGGCACCCGACCTTCGCGGTACCATTCCGTGCGGGCAATCTCTGCGCCGCCCAGGCGGCCGCTGCAGGTGATGCGGATGCCTTCGGCACCCAGACGCATCGCCGACTGCACGGCACGCTTCATTGCCCGGCGGAACGCCACGCGGCGTTCCAGCTGCTGGGCGATGTTCTCCGCCACCAGGGTGGCGTCGAGTTCGGGCTTGCGGACCTCGGCGATGTTCAGATGAACCTCGCCCTTGACCAGCTTGCCGACATCGGCCTTCAGCTTGTCGATATCGGCGCCCTTCTTGCCGATGATCACGCCGGGCCGCGCGCTGTTGAGGGTGATGCGCACCTTCTGCGCAGCACGCTCGATCACGATGCCCGACACGCCGGCGTTCTTCAGGCGGTTCTTCAGGTACTTGCGCAGGCGCAGGTCTTCCTGAAGCAGATCCGCATAATTGTCATCAGCGTACCAGCGGCTATCCCAGGTACGGATGATCCCGAGCCGGAGCCCGATGGGATTGACCTTATGACCCATTAGTCCTGCTCCTCGCGCTCACGGACCACCACGGTCAGCTGGCTGAAAGGCTTCTCGACCCGTCCCACTCGACCGCGGGCGCGGGCGCTGAAACGCTTCATGACCAGCGCCTTGCCAACGAAGGCTTCGGCGATGAACAGACGGTCGACGTCCAGCTCGTGATTGTTTTCCGCGTTGGCGACGGCCGACTGCAGGGTCTTCATCACGTCGTTCGAGATCCGGCGGCGCGAGAAGGTCAGCGCAGCCAGCGCCGACTCGACGCTCCGACCACGGATCAGCTCGGCAACGGTGTTGAGCTTGCGCGGGCTCACGCGCAGCATCGCCGACACCGCGCGCGCCTCGTTGTCGGACACCCGACGCTCGGCACTTGGCTTGCCCATGGTTACTTCCTCTTGGCCTTCTTGTCCGCGGCGTGGCCGTAGAACGTGCGGGTGGGCGCGAACTCGCCGAACTTATGACCGACCATGTCCTCGGAGACAAGCACGGGCAGGAACTTGTGCCCGTTATAGACCCCAAAGGTCAAGCCCACAAACTGGGGCAGGACGGTCGAGCGGCGCGACCAGATGCGAATCACCTCCTTGCGGCCGGAGGTGTGCAGCGTGTCGGCCTTCTTCAGCAGGTACCCGTCGACAAACGGGCCTTTCCAAACCGAACGGGGCACAGTCGTACTCCTCCAGACCTTAAGGCTTACGACGGCGGACGATAAACTTGTCCGTCGCCTTGTTATTGCGGGTGCGCTTGCCCTTGGTCGGCTTGCCCCACGGGGTGACCGGATGACGACCACCCGAGGTGCGGCCTTCGCCACCACCATGGGGATGATCAACCGGGTTCATCGCCACACCACGGACGACCGGACGACGACCCATCCACCGCGAACGACCGGCCTTGCCCAAGCTGATGTTCTGATGGTCGGGGTTCGACACGGCACCGATGGTGGCCATGCATTCGGCGCGAACCATGCGCTGCTCGCCCGACGCCATGCGCAGCATGACGTAGTTGCCGTCCTTGCCGACGACCTGCACATAGGTGCCGGCCGAGCGCGCGATCTGTCCACCCTTGCCGGCCTTCAGCTCGACATTGTGAACGATCGTGCCGACGGGGATCGACGTCAGCGGCATCGCATTGCCCGGGCGCACATCGACCTTCGAGCCGGCGACGACCTTGTCGCCCACCTTCAGGCGCTGCGGGGCCAGGATATAGGCCTGCTCGCCGTCGGTGTACTCGACCAGCGCGATGAACGCGGTCCGGTTCGGGTCATATTCCAGGCGCGTGACGGTCGCCTCGACGTCCCACTTGCGACGCTTGAAGTCGACCAGACGATAGCGGCGCTTGTGGCCGCCGCCAACCTGGAACGAGGTGATGCGACCGGTGTTGTTACGGCCGCCCGACTTGGTCAGGCCTTCGGTCAATGCCTTGACCGGCTTGCCCTTCCAGAGTTCCGAGCGATCGACCAGAACCAGCTGACGCCGGCCGGGCGAAGTCGGCTTGTATGCCTTCAAAGCCATCGGTTCAGATCCCCGCCGTCAGATCGATCTGCTGGCCTTCGACCAGGGTGACGATCGCCTTCTTGAAATCCGAGCGACGCCCCGGACGGCCGCGAAACCGCTTGGCCTTGCCGGCCTGAACCAGGGTGTTGACCGCCTTCACCTTGACATTGAACAGGTGTTCGACGGCCTGCTTGATCTCGGGCTTGGTCGCATCCAGGGTGACGCGGAACGTCACCTGATCATGCTCTGAACCCATGGTCGACTTCTCGGTGACGACCGGGCTCAGGATGATGTCGTACATCCGCTCCGGGTTCATTTCAGCCGCGCCTCCAGGCTCTCGACCGCGGCGCGCGACAGCACCAGGGTGTCGCGGCGCAGGATGTCGTAAACATTCGCGCCCTGGCTCGGCAACACATCGATGCCGATCAGGTTGCGGGCCGCAAGGCGGAAGCCCTGGTCGACCTCGGTGCCGCCGATGAACAGCGTCGAGTGGCAGAGACCGGCCTTCTCGAGACGTGCCACCAGGGCCTTGGTCTTGGCGTCGTCGGCCTTCAGGTCGTCGACCACCACCAGCTTGCCACCCATGGCCTTCACCGACAGCGCGGTCTTCAGCGCCAGGCGACGCACCTTCTTCGGCAGGTCGTGGGCGTGGCTGCGATTCACAGGACCGTGAACCGTCGCACCGCCGCGGAAGATATTCGCCCGCTTGGCGCCGTGCCGCGCGCGGCCGGTGCCCTTCTGGCGATAGATCTTCGCCGTCGACCCGGCGATATCGGAGATCGTCTTCACCTGATGCGTACCGGCGCGCCGCTTGGCGAGCTGGTAGCGCACCATCCGGTGCAGGATATCGACGCGGGCCGGGAGACCGAACACCTCGTCTGCCAGCGCGATCGTGCCGGCGTCCTCGTTATCGAGGGTAATGACCTTCACATCCATCGCTCGGCCCTCAGCCTTCCGTGGTCTCGGCAGCCGCCTCGGCCACCGGAGACGCAACCTTCAGGCCCGCCGGGAACGGCGCACTCTCGGGCAGCGCCTTCTTGACGGCGTCGCGCAGCAGCACATAGGAACCGGCCGAACCCGGGATGGCGCCTTCAACCAGCACCAGGCCCCGGTTGGCGTCGACGACGGTGACGCGCAGATTCTGCACGGTCACGCGGCGCGCGCCCATATGGCCGGCCATCTTCTTGCCCTTGAAGGTACGGCCCGGATCCTGACGGTTACCGGTCGAACCATGCGAGCGGTGCGAGACCGACACGCCGTGGGTGGCGCGAAGACCGCCGAAATTGTGACGCTTCATGGCGCCGGCGAAGCCCTTACCGACCGAGGTGCCGACCGCGTCCACGAACTGGCCGGGAACGAAGTGGTTGGCACCGATTTCGGCGCCGACATCCGGCAGGGCGTCGCCCGTGACCCGGAATTCGGCGAGCTTCAGCTTGGGCTCGACCTTCGCCTTGGCGAAATGGCCGCGCTGCGGCTTGGAAACGTTCTTGACCTTCGCCGCACCGTAACCGACCTGAACGGCGTTGTAGCCGTCAGTTGCCTCGGTGCGGTGTGCGACGACCTGGACGTTGTCGAGCTTCAGAACGGTCACGGGAATGTGAATGCCGGCCTGGTCGAAAACGCGCGTCATCCCGAGCTTGCGGGCGATGACTCCAGTACGCATCTGGCGTTACCCCCTCAGAGCTTGATCTCGACATCGACGCCGGCCGCAAGGTCGAGCTTCATCAAAGCATCGACGGTCTGCGGGGTCGGCTCGACGATGTCGAGCAGGCGCTTGTGCGTCCGGATCTCGAACTGCTCGCGCGACTTCTTGTCGATGTGCGGCGAACGGAGAACCGTGAAGCGCTCGATCTCGGTGGGCAGCGGGATCGGGCCCCGCACGCTCGCGCCGGTCCGCTTGGCGGTGTTCACGATCTCGCGGGTCGACTGATCGAGCACGCGATGATCGAACGCCTTCAGGCGGATGCGAATGTTCTGGCCTTCCATCATGGGCTTCTTACCTTGGCCTCGGCGGTGCGACCTGCCGGATGAGTCCGGGGTGCCGCAGCGCCGCGCGTCCTTACAAGAGACCGGCCCGCCGGGCGGACCGGCCGGGCGCTCGTGGCGTCAGGGAACTGGCAGCCGGTGCGCCATCGCGGCCTACATACCGCCACGGCTGTACCGGCTGCACATCTCGCTGTTGATCAGGCGATGACCTTGGCGACGACGCCGGCGCCGACGGTGCGGCCACCTTCGCGGATCGCGAAGCGCAGGCCCTCATCCATGGCGATCGGCGAGATCAGCTTGACCATGACCGACACGTTGTCGCCGGGCATGACCATCTCGGTGCCTTCCGGCAGCGTGATCACGCCGGTCACGTCCGTGGTCCGGAAGTAGAACTGCGGACGGTAGTTGGTGAAGAACGGGGTGTGACGCCCGCCTTCTTCCTTGGTCAGGATATAGGCTTCCGCCGCGAACTCGGTGTGCGGGGTGATCGTGTTCGGCTTGGCCAGAACCTGGCCGCGCTCCACATCCTCACGCTTCGTGCCGCGCAGCAGCACGCCCACATTGTCGCCGGCCTCGCCCTGATCCAGCAGCTTGCGGAACATCTCGACGCCGGTCACCGTCGTCTTCGTGGTGTCACGCAGACCCACGATCGACACTTCCTCGCCGACCTTCACGATGCCGCGCTCGATACGACCGGTCACCACCGTGCCGCGACCCGAGATCGAGAACACGTCCTCGATCGGCATCAGGAACGGCTGATCCTTCGGGCGATCCGGGGTCGGGATGTATTCGTCGACCGCGCGCATCAGCTCAAGGATCTTGTCGGCACCGATCGCCGGGTCACGGCCTTCGATGGCGGCAAGCGCCGAGCCCATGATGATCGGAATGTCGTCGCCGGGGAAATCATAGCTCGACAGCAGCTCGCGGACTTCCATGTCCACCAGCTCCAGAAGCTCCTCGTCGTCGACCTGATCGACCTTGTTCATGAACACGACAAGCGCCGGAACGCCGACCTGACGCGCCAGCAGGATGTGCTCGCGGGTCTGCGGCATCGGGCCGTCCGCCGCCGACACGACCAGGATCGCGCCGTCCATCTGCGCCGCACCCGTGATCATGTTCTTCACGTAGTCGGCATGGCCCGGGCAATCCACATGCGCGTAATGACGGTTCGCCGTCTGATACTCGACATGTGCGGTGTTGATCGTGATGCCGCGTTCCTTCTCTTCCGGCGCCTTGTCGATCGAGTCGTACGACGTGTAGGTCGCACCACCGGTCAGCGCCAGAACCTTCGTGATCGCAGCGGTCAGCGTCGTCTTGCCATGGTCCACGTGACCGATCGTGCCGATGTTCACGTGCGGCTTGCTGCGCTCGAACTTTTCCTTACCCATGGCCTTCGTCTCCGTCTTTCCAAACTATCTCAAACCGGTCGATGAGCCGCGGATCAGCCCGCGAACTTCGTCTTCACTTCGTCCGCAAGGTGCTGCGGAACCGGCTCGTAATGGTCAAACTGCATCGTGTACTGGGCGCGACCCTGCGACATGGAGCGCAGCTGGTTCACATAACCGAACATGCTGGACAGCGGCACCATGGCATTCACGACGCGGGCATTGCCGCGACTGTCCATGCTGGTGACCTGACCACGGCGGCTGTTCAGATCGCCGATGATGTCGCCCATGTAATCGTCAGGGGTGACGACCTCGACCTTCATGATCGGCTCAAGCAGCACCGGGCGGCTCTTCGCCATGGCCTCGCGGAATGCAGCCCGCGCGGCGATTTCGAAGGCCAGCACCGAGCTGTCGACGTCATGATAGGCGCCGTCGATCAGCTGAGCCTGCAGGTCGACCACCGGGAAGCCCGCGATCACGCCGCTGCCCAGGCAGGACTCGATGCCCTTCTGGACGCCGGGCACGTATTCGCGCGGCACCGAACCGCCGACGATCTTGTTGGTGAACACGAAGCCTTCGGCACCCTCGGTCGGCTCGAACTTCAGCTTCACCCGCGCAAACTGACCGGAACCGCCGGTCTGCTTCTTGTGGGTGTAGTCGACTTCCACCGCCTGGCCGAACCGCTCGCGATAGGCCACCTGCGGCTGACCGACATTCGCCTCGACCTTGAACTCGCGGCGCATGCGATCGACGATGATCTCGAGATGGAGTTCACCCATCCCCTTGATCACGGTCTGGCCGCTCTCCTCGTCGGTCGACACGCGGAAGGACGGATCCTCCTGCGCCAGACGCGACAGGGCGAGGCCCATCTTCTCCTGGTCGCTCTTGGTCTTCGGCTCGACCGCAACCTCGATCACCGGATCCGGGAACTCCATGCGCTCCAGGATGATCTTGGCGTCCGCGGCGCAGATGGTGTCACCGGTGGTGGTGCCCTTCATGCCGCAGAGCGCCACGATGTCGCCCGCACGGGCTTCCTTGACGTCTTCACGGCTGTTGGCATGCATCAGCAGCATGCGGCCGACGCGCTCGCGGTCACCCTTGACGGTGTTGAGCACATAGGAACCGCTCTCGACCACACCCGAATAGATCCGGATATAGGTCAGCGAGCCAACGAAGGGGTCCGACATGATCTTGAAGGCCAGCGCCGAGAACGGCACATCGTCGCGGCTCTCACGGGTCATGACGACCTCAGGGTCGTCCACGGCGGTACCGGTCACCGGCGGCACGTCGGTCGGCGACGGCAGATAGTCGATGACCGAGTCGAGCAGCGGCTGGACGCCCTTGTTCTTGAAGGCCGACCCGTTGATCACCGGCACGAACTGACGCGCCAGTGTGCCCTTGCGGACGCAGCGCTTCAGCGTGGCGATGTCGGGCTCGTTGCCGTCAAGATAGGCTTCCATCACGTCGTCATCGGCTTCGACCGCGGTTTCGACCAGCTTCTGCCGGTACTCTTCCGCGCGGTCGGCCATGTCGGCCGGGATGTCGCGCTCTTCGAATTCGGCGCCGAGGTTCTCGTCCTTCCAGACGATCGCCTTCATCTTGATCAGATCGACGATGCCGGCATATTCCGCCTCGGAACCGATCGGCAGGCTGAGGACCAGAGGCACGGCGCCAAGCCGGTCGACCATCATGTCGACGCAGCGGTAGAAGTTGGCACCCATCCGATCCATCTTATTGACGAAGCAGATGCGCGGAACCCGATACTTGTCCGCCTGGCGCCACACCGTTTCCGACTGCGGCTCAACGCCCGCGACACTGTCGAACACGGCGACCGCGCCGTCGAGAACGCGGAGCGAACGCTCCACCTCGATGGTGAAGTCAACGTGGCCCGGGGTGTCGATGATGTTGATCCGATGGTCGTTCCAGTAGCAGGTCGTCGCGGCCGACGTGATGGTGATGCCGCGCTCCTGCTCCTGTTCCATCCAGTCCATCGTGGCCGCACCCTCGTGCACCTCACCGATCTTGTGGGACCGGCCGGTGTAATAGAGGATGCGCTCGGTCGTCGTCGTCTTGCCGGCATCGATGTGCGCCATGATGCCGATGTTGCGGTAGGCCTCGATGGGCGTCGTGCGTGCCATGTTCGCGTCCAGGAAACTGGGGGTTTAAGAGACGGCCGACCCGTTACCAGCGATAATGCGAGAACGCCTTGTTGGCGTCCGCCATGCGGTGGGTATCTTCACGCTTCTTGATTGCGGTGCCACGGCTCTGCGCGGCATCGAGCAGTTCACCGGCGAGACGCTCGACCGCAGTGTTCTCGGAACGATTGCGGGCGGCGGCGATCAGCCAGCGGATGGACAGGGCCTGGGCGCGATCGGGGCGAACCTCGACCGGCACCTGATAGGTGGCGCCACCGACACGGCGGCTCTTCACCTCGACCGAGGGGCGCACATTGTCGAGCGCCTCGTGGAAAACGCGCACGCCTTCCTGGCGGGTCTTCTGCTCGATCAGATCGAAGGCACCGTAGACGATCGCTTCCGCGACCGACTTCTTGCCGTCGTACATCAGCACGTTCATGAACTTGCTGACGACGGCGTCACCGAACTTCGGATCCGGAAGAATCTGACGCTTTTCGGCGGCATGACGACGGGACATGGGATCAACCTCTCCTGGGCCGGATTACTTCGGCCGCTTCGCGCCGTACTTCGAACGACGCTGACGACGATTCTTGACGCCCTGGGTATCCAGCGTGCCGCGAAGGATGTGGTAGCGCACGCCGGGAAGGTCCTTGACGCGACCGCCGCGGATCAGCACGACCGAGTGTTCCTGAAGGTTGTGGCCTTCACCCGGAATGTAGCTCGTGACCTCGAAGCTGTTGGTCAGGCGCACGCGCGCCACCTTACGAAGCGCCGAGTTCGGCTTCTTCGGGGTGGTGGTGTACACGCGGGTGCAGACACCACGCTTCTGGGGGCATGCCTCAAGGGCAGGCACCTTGTTCCGATCCACCGGCGCCAGGCGCGGCTTGCGGATCAGCTGATTGATTGTGGGCATCCAATCGGTCCCGCTAAACTTTTGGCCTTGCGGCCACACAAAAACGATCGGAGGGCAGAGCCTCTTTTCCGCCAACGGCACAAATGCCGGCTCGGAAAAGGCTTTGCCTTCCGGGGGCTGTCTTCGCCGGCCCCTACGGCATGGACGGTGCTGTATGATGTGCCGCGTCAGAGACGCAGCGTCTTCGGAGCCCACACGCCAGCTCCCGAAGTGAGCGCGCATACTAGTTGCGCCCCCTCCATTGGTCAACCCCAAAAGGCTTGACCTGCAAGGGTTTCCGGGTCTTGGCGGAATCCTCAGGGATCGTGCGGGAATGGCGCCGGATAAATCCCGCCGGCCCCCTCATCAACCCTCCGGATGCATGCGCCCCCTGCGTCATCCGCAATGCAGGCTGTCCTCGCCGCCCCGGTCTTCGCCGCCCCCGCGCCTGCCCCGCACATGAAGCGACCCCGCCGGCCGCCCGAACGGGTCGGGGGCAGGCGGGGTCGCCTCGATCAGGTCATGGCACCCTTGCGGGGCGTCATGGGCCTTCCGGCCGGGTCAGTGCGTCACTGTCAGTGCGTCACTCGGCAGCACCGGAGACGTCGGCCGCAGTCAGCGCCTGCGGGGCGTCTTCCGGGCCGTGCTTGTCCAGCAGCGCCTTGTCGCGGTTGGCGGCGATCGACTTCAGCCGATTGACCGCAGCACCGGTGCCGGCCGGGATCAGGCGGCCGACGATGACGTTCTCTTTCAGACCGTCCAGCGTGTCCATCTTGCCGGCCGTGGCCGCCTCGGTGAGCACGCGGGTGGTTTCCTGGAACGAGGCCGCGGAGATGAACGACCGGGTCAGCAGCGAGGCCTTGGTGATGCCCTGCAGCACCGGCTCGGCACGCGCTTCGCGCATGTCGGGCAGACGCTCGCCGCCCTCGCCCAGCAGCCGCTCGGCATTGCGGTTGCGGACGCGGTTGTTGATCTGGTCGAACTCGAACCGGTCGACCTGCTCGCCGAGCAGGAAGGTGGTATCGCCCGGATCCAGGATCTCGACCTTCTGCAGCATCTGGCGGACGATCACCTCGATGTGCTTGTCGTTGATCTTCACGCCCTGCAGCCGGTAGACCTCCTGGATCTCGTTGATCAGATAGGAGGCCAGCTCCTCGACACCCAGCACGCGCAGGATGTCGTGGGGCACCGGGTTGCCGTCCATCAGCAGGTCGCCGCGGCGGACATAGTCGCCTTCCTGGACCGTCAGATGCTTGCCCTTCGGCACCAGATACTCGCGCGCCTCCTGGTCCGCCTCGTCCGGCACGATCAGGATGCGGCGCTTGCTCTTGTAGTCGCGACCGAATTCCACCTTACCCTGGATTTCCGCGATGACCGCATGATCCTTGGGCTTGCGGGCCTCGAACAGTTCGGCGACGCGCGGCAGACCACCGGTGATGTCGCGCGTCTTGCTGCTCTCGCGCGGGATACGCGCCAGAACGTCGCCGGCATTCACCTTCTGGCCGTTCTCGACCGACAGCACGGCATCCACGCTCATGAAATAGCGGGCTTCCATGCCGTTCGGCAGGGTCAGAACCTCACCCTGCGCGTCACGCAGCGTGATACGCGGCCGCAGATCCGCACCGCGGGGCTGCTGGCGCCAGTCGATCACCACCTTGTTGGCGATGCCGGTGGCTTCGTCCATCCGTTCCAGCAGCGAGATGCTGTCGACCAGATCGACGTAATGCGCAACACCCGTCGTCTCGGTGATGATCGGCACCGTATACGGATCCCAATCGGCCAGTTTCTGGCCGGCGGTCACCATCTGACCCTCGTCGACGAACAGACGGCCACCATAGGGCACCTTGTGGCGGGCCTTTTCGCGGCCGTCCTCGGCCAGCAGCACCACTTCGAGGTTACGGGCCATGACGACCAGGGCACCCTGGCTGTCCTTGACCACGTTGCGGTTCACCACCTGCACGCGGCCATCGTAATTGGTCTCGATGCTGGACACGACCGCGCCACGCTGGGCGGCGCCACCGATATGGAAGGTCCGCATGGTGAGCTGCGTGCCCGGCTCGCCGATCGACTGCGCCGCGATGACGCCGACCGCCTCACCGATGTTCACCTTGGTGCCACGGGCCAGATCGCGGCCATAGCAGGCGCCGCAGACGCCGTGCCCGCTCTCGCAGGTCAGCACCGAGCGGATGCGGATCGCCTCGACACCGGCGGTCTCGACGCGCTCGACAACCGCCTCGTCGATCAGTTCGCCGGCGGCGACCACCACCGCACCCGTCGAGGGATGGGTGACGGCCTCAGCGGCGGTCCGGCCCAGGATTCGATCGGACAGGGTCTCGATCACCACGCCACCGTCGATGACGGCGCGGGTCATCAGTCCCTGCTCGGTGCCGCAATCTTCCTCGGTGATGACGCAATCCTGCGCCACATCGACGAGACGGCGGGTGAGGTATCCTGAGTTCGCGGTCTTGAGCGCCGTATCGGCCAGGCCCTTACGTGCGCCATGGGTGGAGTTGAAGTATTCGAGAACCGACAGGCCCTCTTTGAAGTTCGCGATGATCGGCGTCTCGATGATCTCGCCCGAGGGCTTGGCCATCAGGCCGCGCATACCCGCAAGCTGCTTCATCTGGGCCGCCGAGCCACGGGCACCGGAATGCGCCATCATATAGATCGAGTTCATGTGGCGCGGGCTCTTGGCCGGCCCCTCCTGACCCTGACCCGAGATGACCCGCATCATGGCGTCCGCGACCTGATCGGTGCACTTCGCCCAGGCATCGACGACCTTGTTGTACTTCTCACCCTTGGTGATCAGGCCTTCCTGATACTGGGTCTCGTACTGCTTCACCTCTTCGGTGGTGACACTGACCAGTTCCGCCTTCTCGGACGGCACGATCATGTCGTCCTTGCCGAACGAGATGCCGGCGCGCGCCGCGCGGCGGAAGCCGAGCGCCATCAGCCGGTCGCAGAAGATCACCGTTTCCTTCTGACCGCAGTGACGGTAGACGGCATCGATGACGTTGGTGATTTCCTTCTTGGTCAGAACCCGGTTGATCAGATCGAACTTGATCCGGGGGTTCCGCGGCAGGATCTCGGACAGCAGCATGCGGCCCGGGGTCGCGTCCACGATGACCGTGATCGGGTTGTTGTCGTCGTCGACCGTGCGATAACGGCAGCGGATCTTGGCATGCAGGCTGACCACGCCGGCGTCGAGCGCCTGATCGATCTCGCCCACATCCGCGAAGGTCATGCCCTCGCCCTGTTCATTGTCGCCGACCTGGGTCTGATAATAGAGCCCGAGCACGATGTCCTGCGACGGCACGATGATCGGCTTGCCGTTGGCCGGACTCAGGATGTTGTTGGTCGACATCATGAGCACGCGGGCTTCGAGCTGCGCCTCGATCGACAGCGGCACGTGCACCGCCATCTGGTCGCCGTCGAAGTCGGCATTGAACGCCGAGCACACCAGCGGATGCAGCTGGATCGCCTTGCCTTCGATCAGCACCGGCTCGAACGCCTGAATGCCCAGGCGATGCAGGGTCGGTGCCCGGTTCAGGAACACCGGATGTTCGCGGATCACCTCGTCGAGAACGTCCCAGACTTCCGGACGCTCCTTCTCGACCATGCGCTTCGCCGCCTTGATGGTGGTGGCGAGGCCATAGAGTTCGAGCTTCGAGTAGATGAACGGCTTGAACAGTTCCAGCGCCATCTTCTTCGGCAGGCCGCACTGATGGAGCTTCAGCTCCGGGCCCACCACGATGACCGACCGGCCCGAATAGTCGACGCGCTTGCCGAGCAGGTTCTGACGGAACCGGCCCTGCTTGCCCTTCAGCATGTCGGACAGCGACTTCAGCGGCCGCTTGTTGGCGCCGGTGATGACGCGGCCGCGACGGCCGTTGTCGAACAGGGCGTCGACCGCTTCCTGCAGCATGCGCTTTTCGTTGCGCACGATGATGTCGGGCGCGCGCAGTTCCAGCAGCCGCTTCAGGCGGTTGTTGCGGTTGATCACCCGGCGGTACAGGTCGTTCAGGTCCGAGGTCGCGAAGCGGCCGCCATCCAGCGGCACCAGCGGGCGCAGATCCGGCGGGATGACCGGCACGACCTCAAGAATCATCCACTCGGGCCGGTTTTCCGACTCGATGAACGACTCCAGAAGCTTCAGCCGCTTCACCAGCTTCTTGCGCTTGGCTTCCGAACTGGTCTCGACCAGTTCCACCCGCATCTCGTCGCTTTCACGGTCGAGATCGAGCTGCTTCAGCATGTCGCGGATGGCTTCGGCGCCGATGCCGGCCTGGAAGCTGTCCGGACCGTATTCTTCCTGCGCCCGCATGAACTGCTCTTCCGTCAGCAGCTGATGCTGCTTGAGCGGCGTGAGGCCGGGTTCCATCACCACGTAATTCTCGAAATAGAGAACCCGTTCGATGTCCTTCAGCGTCATGTCGAGCAGCAGGCCGATGCGCGACGGCAGCGACTTCAGGAACCAGATATGGGCAACGGGCGAGGCCAGTTCGATGTGGCCCATGCGCTCGCGCCGCACCTTGGCCTGAATGACCTCGACGCCGCACTTCTCGCAGACGATGCCGCGATGCTTCATGCGCTTGTACTTGCCGCACAAGCACTCATAGTCCTTGATCGGACCGAAGATGCGCGCGCAGAACAGGCCGTCCCGCTCGGGCTTGAACGTGCGGTAGTTGATCGTCTCGGGCTTCTTGACCTCGCCATACGACCAGGACCGGATCTTCTCCGGGCTGGCGATGGAGATCCGGATCGCGTCGAAGGACTGCGCCCCCGAACCGAAGCCGAACAGATTGAGCACGTCATTGTTCATGGGAAAGTCGCTCTCCCTTAGCGCGGCTTCCGCAGGATCTGCGGAGTGCGGACGGCGCGACGGGCGGATATGGCAGCCATATCCATCCGCCGCGCCGGAGATCGGCCGGGCCGATGGCCTCAGTCGTTCCGGACCAGTTCGACATCGAGGCCGAGGGCCTGGATTTCCTTGACGAGCACGTTGAAGCTCTCAGGAATACCTGCCTCGAAGGTATCGTCACCCTTGACGATCGCCTCGTAGATCTTGGTGCGGCCGGAAACGTCGTCGGATTTCACCGTCAGCATTTCCTGGAGCGTATAGGCGGCCCCATAGGCCTGGAGCGCCCACACTTCCATTTCACCGAACCGCTGACCGCCGAAATGCGCCTTGCCGCCCAGCGGCTGCTGGGTGACGAGGCTGTAGGGGCCGATGGACCGGGCGTGGATCTTGTCGTCGACCAGATGGTGCAGCTTCAGCATATAAATGTAGCCGACCGTGACCTTGCGGTCGAAGGGCTCGCCCGTCCGGCCGTCGATCAGCTGGACCTGACCGGAGCTGTCGAGCCCGGCCTCTTCCAGCATGCGCACCACATCCGCCTCGTTGGCACCGTCGAACACCGGCGTCGCCATCGGCACGCCGCGCTTCAGGTTGCCGGCCAGCTCCATCAGGTCGGGCTCGGACATGTCGTCGATCTCGCGGCAATCGCTCTCACGCTCATAGACGTGCTTGAGATAGCCACGCAGGTCGTCGGTGGTCTTGCCGCGCCCCATTTCCTCGACGATCTTGCCGATCTTGCGACCGAGCCCGGCCGAGGCCCAGCCCAGATGGGTTTCAAGGATCTGACCGACATTCATGCGGCTGGGCACGCCCAGCGGGTTCAGCACGATGTCGACATTGCCGCCATCTTCCAGATAGGGCATGTCCTCGATCGGCATGATCCGCGAGATGACGCCCTTATTGCCATGACGGCCGGCCATCTTGTCACCGGGCTGAAGCTTACGCTTCACGGCGATGAAGACCTTGACCATCTTGAGCACGCCGGGCGGCAGTTCGTCGCCGCGCTGCAGCTTCTCGACCTTGTTCTCGAAGCGCTTCTGGAGCAGATCGACCCGCTGGTCGAGCTGCTTCTTCACCGCCTCGATATCGACCATCCGCGCCTCGTCGGCGACGGCGATCTGCCACCACTGGCCACGGGTGAAGCTGCCCAGCACCTCATCGGTGATAATCTCACCGGCGCGGATGCCGCGCGGGCCACCAACGATCTTCTGACCGTCGAGCAGATCGCGGAGCTGGCGATAGGCGTTGCGTTCCAGAATCGCGCGTTCGTCGTCGCGGTCCTTGGCCAGACGATCGATCTCTTCACGCTCGATCGCCAACGCGCGCTGGTCCTTGTCGACGCCGCGACGCGAGAACACCCGCACCTCGACGACTGTGCCGGTCACTCCCGGCGGGACACGCAGCGAGGTGTCGCGGACATTCGCCGCCTTCTCGCCGAAGATCGCGCGCAGCAGCTTTTCTTCCGGGGTCATCGGGCTTTCGCCCTTGGGCGTGACCTTGCCGACCAGGATGTCGCCGGCCTTCACTTCGGCCCCGATATAGGTGATGCCGGCCTCGTCCAGATTGCGGAGGCCTTCCTCACCGACATTCGGGATGTCGCGGGTGATTTCCTCTGGGCCCAGCTTCGTGTCACGGGCCATCACCTCGAATTCCTCGATATGGATCGAGGTGAAGACATCGTCCGAGACGATGCGTTCCGAGATGAGGATCGAGTCCTCGAAGTTGTAGCCCATCCACGGCATGAACGCGACGAGCACGTTCCGGCCGAGGGCGAGGTCGCCAAGTTCGGTCGACGGGCCGTCGGCGATGATGTCGCCGGCCATGATCTTCTCGCCCACCTTCACCAGCGGACGCTGATTGATGCAGGTGTTCTGGTTCGAGCGCTGGAACTTCGACAGCTTGTAGATGTCGACACCGTTCGTGGCGCCATCACCATCGGTGACGCGGATCACGATACGGGTCGCATCGACCTGGTCGATCACGCCCCCCCGGCGCGCAGCCAGGGCGACGCCCGAATCGCGGGCCACGATCGGCTCGATGCCGGTGCCGACCAGCGGCGCCTCCGAGCGGATCAGCGGCACCGCCTGACGCTGCATGTTCGAGCCCATCAGCGCGCGGTTCGCGTCGTCGTTCTCAAGGAACGGGATCAGCGAGGCCGCGACCGACACCAGTTGCTTGGGCGAGACGTCGATATGCGTGATCTGTTCACGCGGCGACATCACGAATTCGCCCATCTCGCGGCAGGTCACCAGTTCGCTGGTGAAACGACCCTCGTCGTCGAGATCCGCATTCGCCTGCGCAATGGTGTAGCGGCCTTCCTCCATCGCCGACAGGTACACGACCTCGTCGCTGACGCGACCGTCGATCACCTTGCGATAGGGGCTTTCGATGAAGCCGTATTTGTTCACCCGCGCATAGGTGGCCAGGCTGTTGATCAGACCGATATTCGGGCCTTCCGGCGTCTCGATCGGGCAGATGCGGCCGTAATGCGTCGGATGAATGTCGCGGACTTCGAAGCCGGCGCGTTCACGGGTCAGACCGCCTGGGCCCAAGGCCGACAGGCGGCGCTTATGGGTGATCTCGGACAGCGGGTTGGTCTGGTCCATGAACTGCGACAGCTGCGACGAGCCGAAGAATTCACGCACCGCGGCGGCGGCCGGCTTGGCGTTGATCAGGTCGTGCGGCATGACCGACTCGATATCGACCGAGCCCATCCGCTCCTTGATCGCCCGCTCCATGCGCAGCAGACCGATGCGGTACTGGTTCTCCATCAACTCGCCGACCGACCGCACGCGGCGGTTGCCGAGATGATCGATGTCGTCGATCTCGCCCTTGCCGTCCTTCAGATCGACCAGGGTCTTGATCACCGCGAGAATATCCTCGCGACGCAGAACCCGGACGCTGTCGTCGGTATCGAGGCTGAGGCGCATGTTCATCTTCACCCGGCCGACGGCCGAGAGATCATAGCGCTCGCTGTCGAAGAACAGGCTCTCGAACAGGGCCTCGGCGGTCTCAGGGGTCGGCGGCTCACCCGGGCGCATCACCCGGTAGATGTTCATCAGCGCTTCGTCGCGGGTATCGTTGCGGTCCAGCATCAACGTGTTGCGCATATAGGCGCCGATGTTGATGTGGTCGATCGCCAGCGTCGGCAGGCGGGTGATGCCCAGCTCTTCCAGCTTCACCAGATGCTCGGCGGTCAGCTCGTCGCCCGCCTCGACCAGCACTTCGCCGGTATTCTCATCGATGATGTCTTCGCCGGCATAGGCGCCGATCAGATCTTCCGGCGACACCAGGAACGACTTCAGACCGCTTTCGACCAGCTTGCGGATCACCCGCGGCGCCAGCTTGCGACCAGCCTCGGCGACGACCTCGCCGGTCTCGGCGTCGATCAGGTCGCGGGCCAGCTTGATGCCGCGCAGCCGCTCTTCGGCGAACGGAGTCTGCCAGCCCTTGGCGCTGCGCTCATAGACGATGGTGTTGTAGAAGGTCGACAGCACCTGCTCGTTGTTGAAGCCGAGCGCGCGCAGCAGCGTCGTCGACGGCAGCTTGCGGCGCCGGTCGATCCGCACATAGACCAGATCCTTCGCGTCGAACTCGAAATCGAGCCAGGAACCGCGATAGGGAATGATGCGCGCCGCATAGAGCAGCTTGCCCGATGCATGGGTCTTGCCACGGTCGTGGTCGAAGAACACGCCGGGCGACCGGTGCATCTGGCTGACGATGACCCGCTCGGTGCCGTTGACGATGAAGGTGCCCTTGTCCGTCATGAGCGGCATATCGCCCATGTAGACGTCCTGCTCCTTGATGTCGCGGATCGACCGGGCGCCGGTGTCTTCGTCGATGTCCCACACGACCAGACGCAGCGTCACCTTCAGCGGCGCGGCGAAGGTCATGCCGCGCTGCTGGCATTCCTCGACATCGAACTTGGGGGTCTCAAGCTCGTACCGCACAAACTCAAGAGTCGCGCGGTCGGAGAAGTCCTTGATCGGAAAAACCGACTTGAACACGCCCTGCAAGCCGCTGTCCGGGCGCTGGGCCGGATCGGCGTCGAGCTGAAGGAACTGATCGTACGACTTCTTCTGGACCTCGATCAGGTTCGGCAGCGTCGTGACTTCGGGAATGCGACCGAAGCTCTTCCGAACGCGCTTGCGACCCGTAAACGAGTATGCCATCGTCGTTCCTCTCGAACCGTTTTTCTACGGCGTCAGCGCCGTCAATTCATGCGCTCGCCCCGATCGCGGGATCCCGGCATATATCCGGCCATCCCCGATCGGTCGATCCAGCACTCATCGCCCTCTAAGGCAGTCGGACTGCGTCGGGCAGACCGTCGGACAGTCCCTGGCTGACGAAAACGGCCGGCACTCGCCGACATGCATGCGCACGTCGCGATGAGCCGACCAGCCATCCATCATCAAGTCCCGTTGCGTGCCCGCCCATGACGGGATCGCGTCCTCCGCCGAGGGACGATCGCCTGCATGTCGCCGCCGGTTTCCCGTTGGCCGATACGCAAGCGGTTGCGGCGCCATGCCGGATCCCGCATGACGCCCGATGAAACCCGTAAGTAGATGCCGTTTGAGTCCAGCCTGCCGCGGTGCCAAAGCTGCCTGTCACTACTTGCGAGCCTGGAAACATACCCGAACCACCCCTGGGATGGAAGCATTTTCTGCAAAGCCTCAACCGCCCCACAAGAAGGGACCGGCGACCACATCCGGGGACGGCCATCTGCCGCTGGCGCCTCGGCCGGCCTGAGGTGCGGGCAAGGCAACGCCGCCCGCCCCGGAACCGGGATCGGGCGGCGCGGCGGCCGCCGGTCGATGAAGACCGGCGGCCGGATCGCTCCGAAGGAGCGGTACGCAAACCGGCGTGATTACTTCACGTCGACCTTGGCACCGGCCTCTTCCAGCTTCTTCTTGATGGCAGCGGCTTCGTCCTTGGTCACCGCTTCCTTCACCGCCTTCGGCGCGCCTTCGACCAGATCCTTGGCTTCCTTCAGGCCAAGGCCGGTGATGGCGCGGACTTCCTTGATGACGTTGATCTTCTTGTCACCGGCGTCGGTGAGGATCACGTCGAACTCGGTCTTCTCCTCGACCGGGGCCGCGGCCTCGGCGACGGCGGCGACGGCGGCGACCGGGGCCGCGGCGGACACGCCCCACTTCTCTTCGAGCAGCTTCGACAGCTCGGCGGCCTCGATCACGGTGAGGGCGGACAGCTCGTCAACAAGGCGATTGAGATC
Source organism: Tistrella bauzanensis (assembly GCF_014636235.1). Lineage (NCBI taxonomy): Bacteria > Pseudomonadati > Pseudomonadota > Alphaproteobacteria > Geminicoccales > Geminicoccaceae > Tistrella > Tistrella bauzanensis. The sequence goes on along the minus strand of NZ_BMDZ01000024.1, from coordinate 20,125 downwards.
GGCCATTTTCGTAACTCCTGAACTTCGATCCGGGTGATCCAGCCGTCAGAGCCAGGGTCCGGCGCCGCGGGGCTGCCGGTCCATATGCGCCGTGATGGCGGCTGGTCATGATGATGTCTGTACGTCCGGGGAAAGGCTGCCTGACAATCAGGCTGCCTCCTGGTCCTTCTCGGCATAGGCCTTGAGGACCCGGGCGACCTGGGCGCCGGGGGCCTGCAGCACACCGACGATGCGGCTTGCCGGTGCCTGAAGCACACCGATGAGCTTGCCGCGCAGTTCGTCGAGCGACGGCAGGTCCGCGAGGGCCTTGATGCCGGCGGCGTCGAGGGACTGACCGATGATGCCGCCGCCGACGACCACGAGCTTGTCGTTGGTCTTGGCGAACTTCATCACGGCCTTGGCCGCTGCCACCGGATCCGCCGACACCGCAATGGCGGTCGGACCGTTGAACAGCGGGGTGATGTCCTCGAAAGCCGTTCCCTGGAGTGCCAGGCGGGCGAGCGTGTTCTTGGTGACCTTGAAGGATGCGCCGACTTCACGCATCCCAAGCCGCAGCCGGGTGGACTCAGCCACCGTCAGGCCCCGGTAATGGGTCACCACCACGACGCCCGCGGACGTGAAGGACTGGCGCAGTTGGGCGACCAGCTCTTCCTTGCTTGCACGATCCACGGTTCGTCTCCGCGTGTGGGTTACCATGTGATGCGGCGTCCCCCTGCCCCGTCCCGCCCGGCAGATGCCCGGCGGGGGGTGACATGGCTGGCTGCATCACGGCTCGGTGGTGCCTTGCGGCACCGTCCGCACCTGCCGCGAGTTTGCGAACCGCCCGGATCGGCCGTGTAGACGGGCCGTGCCGGATCGATTTCTCGCCGTCTGGACAGGCGGGGTCGCCCCCTTTAGGCCCCGGTTACCCGGGGCACCTGCCGTCTCGGACAGGACGGTCTCTGGTCGCCAGCAGCCGATCCCGAAAGATCAACGGCCGGCGGAAACGCGTGCCGTGCGGCGGGCTGGATACCACCGCACGGCAGATCAGTCGTGATCAGGCGGCGTTGCCGCCGCGCGGATCATGCTGGGTCGAGAAATTGGCCACGTCGACACGGACACCCGGGCCCATGGTGGAGCTGAGCGCCACCCGGCGGAGATAGGTGCCCTTGGCGCCGGTCGGCTTGGCCTTGACCAGCGCATCCACGAAGGCGCGGATGTTCTGGATCAGGGCGGCCTCGTCGAAGCTCGCCTTGCCGACGCCGCCATGGATGATGCCGGCCTTCTCGACGCGGAATTCAACCTGGCCAGCCTTGGCGGCCTTGACCGCATCGGCGACGTTCGGGGTGACCGTGCCGAGCTTCGGGTTCGGCATCAGACCGCGGGGGCCGAGAACGCGGCCCAGACGGCCGACGATCGGCATCATGTCCGGGGTCGCGATCGCGCGCTCGAAGTCGATCTTGCCGCCGAGGATCTCTTCGGCCAGATCTTCCGCACCGACGACGTCAGCGCCGGCCGCACGGGCCTCTTCCGCCTTGTCGCCGCGGGCAAACACCGCCACGCGGACGCTCTTGCCGGTGCCGTTGGGCAGCAGCACCACGCCACGGACCATCTGGTCGGCATGGCGCGGGTCAACACCCAGGCCGACCGCAACCTCGACGGTCTCGTCGAACTTCGCGGACGCATTGGCCTTCACCATCGCCACCGCCGCGTCGAGCCCGTAGAGGGTCTCACGGTCGACGGTCGCGCGGGCCTGCTTCAGTCGCTTGCCGTGGAACGCCATCAGATCACTCCACCACCACGAGGCCCATGGAACGGGCCGAGCCCTTCACCATCTGAACCGCGCCGTCGAGATCGGTCGCGTTCAGGTCGACCATCTTCTCCTCGGCGATCTTGGCGATCTGCTCCAGAGTGATGGAACCGGCCTCGGCCTTGCCGGGGGTGGCACCGCCCTTGGAAATGCCGGCGGCCTTCTTGATGTAGTAGGAAACCGGCGGCTTCTTCATAATGAAGGTGAAGCTGCGGTCCTGGAAGGCCGTGATGACCACCGGGATCGGCATGCCGACTTCCATACCCTGGGTCTGCGCGTTGAACGCCTTGCAGAACTCCATGATGTTCAGGCCGCGCTGACCCAGCGCGGGGCCGATCGGCGGCGAGGGGTTCGCCTTGCCGGCCGGCACCTGAAGCCGGACATAGCCGGTAATCTTCTTTGCCATGTGTCTGGACCCTTCTTGTCAGACAGGGGTAGCGGTCGCAGGCCCTGGCCGGACCTCCCGCTGATGGTCGCCGCCGGCCCCTGCGGGCCAGACGGATGCCGGCCCCGTCGGGGCCGAACGGATGCGGGCGACGCAGCGCCTTGCGGCCCCGCCTCGCCCGAAATTTGTTGTCTGGCTCTCGCCTCAGACCTTCTCGACCTGAGAGAATTCCAGTTCCACCGGGGTCGAACGACCAAAGATCGACACGGCGACCTTGAGCCGCGACCGCTCGTCGTCGACATCCTCGACGACACCGTTGAACGAGGTGAAGGGGCCGTCCGAGACCCGGACCTGCTCGCCGATCTCGAAGGTGATCGACGGCTTCGGGCGCTCGACGCCTTCCTTGACCTGATTGATGATCCGGTCGGCTTCCGCCTGGGTGATCGGCACCGGGCGGGTGCCGCCGCCGCCCAGGAAGCCGGTCACCTTCGGGGTGTCCTTGACCAGATGCCAGGTGTCGTCGGTCAGCTCCATCTTCACCAGCACATAGCCGGGGAAGAACTTCCGCTCGGTGTTGACCTTCACGCCGCGGCGGACTTCGACGATATCCTCGGACGGCACCAGGACCTCTTCGAGCAGACCTTCCATGCCCTTGCGGACAGCCTGTTCGCGGATCGACTGGGCGACCTTCTTCTCGAAGCCCGAATAGACGTGGATGATGTACCAGTTGCTCGCCATGGTGCCGTCTCCGATGAAGGTCAGGCGCCGAGGCCGAGAATCAACCGCACGCCCCAGGCGATCACCTGATCGGCGGCGAAGAAGAACATCGCCGCGACGAACACCATCACGAAGACGGTGGCGGTGGTGATCAGCGTTTCCTTGCGGGTCGGCCAGGTCACGCGGCGCGCTTCCTGACGAACCTGGCGCACGAATTCGCCGGGGGATGTCTTGGCCATGGCTACTCTGTTCCGGATCTGCCGCCGATCAGATCGACGGCCGTGAGGTCAGGCGCACGCACGCACGGACGACAAGGATGGCAGGAGTGGAGGGACTCGAACCCCCAGCCCCCGGTTTTGGAGACCGGTGCTCTACCATTGAGCTACACTCCTACACCGCCGCGCGGATCGCACCCGGTTGCCCGGACACATCGCGCCCTTCAAAGATCACGGCCTGCCCGAAGGACAGATCCCCACCCGACAGACCAGATGTCTCAGCCGGGCAAGGATCACCGTCATCCGCAGGTGCGGACGGGCCATCCTTCTAGCGCGTCATGCCCCGCTTGTCGAGGGGCTTTCGACAGCATTTTGCCCGGAAATGCGCGCCATGCCGACGGCAGGCGTCATGCCATGAACATCCCTGGACCGCCGCGCCGAAATGCCGCGGCCCCTGCCCGGCACGAAGCCTGGCAGGGGCCGCAGAACCAGGGCCCGACGGTCCGCGAACGGCCTGTCGGGCTTAATCTTACCGTCGATCAGGCGATGACCTTGGCGACGACGCCGGCGCCGACGGTGCGGCCACCTTCGCGGATCGCGAAGCGCAGGCCCTCATCCATGGCGATCGGCGAGATCAGCTTGACCATGACCGACACGTTGTCGCCGGGCATGACCATCTCGGTGCCTTCCGGCAGCGTGATCACGCCGGTCACGTCCGTGGTCCGGAAGTAGAACTGCGGACGGTAGTTGGTGAAGAACGGGGTGTGACGACCGCCTTCTTCCTTGGTCAGGATATAGGCTTCCGCCGCGAACTCCGTGTGCGGGGTGATCGTGTTCGGCTTGGCCAGAACCTGGCCGCGCTCCACATCCTCACGCTTCGTGCCGCGCAGCAGCACGCCCACATTGTCGCCGGCCTCGCCCTGATCCAGCAGTTTGCGGAACATCTCGACGCCGGTCACCGTCGTCTTCGTGGTGTCACGCAGACCGACGATCGACACTTCCTCGCCGACCTTCACGATGCCGCGCTCGATACGACCGGTCACCACCGTGCCGCGACCCGAGATCGAGAACACGTCCTCGATCGGCATCAGGAACGGCTGATCCTTCGGACGATCCGGGGTCGGGATGTATTCGTCGACCGCGCGCATCAGCTCAAGGATCTTGTCGGCACCGATCGCCGGGTCACGGCCTTCGATGGCGGCAAGCGCCGAGCCCATGATGATCGGAATGTCGTCGCCGGGGAAATCATAGCTCGACAGCAGCTCGCGGACTTCCATGTCCACAAGCTCCAGAAGCTCCTCGTCGTCGACCTGATCGACCTTGTTCATGAACACGACCAGCGCCGGAACGCCGACCTGACGCGCCAGCAGGATGTGCTCGCGGGTCTGCGGCATCGGGCCGTCCGCCGCCGACACGACCAGGATCGCGCCGTCCATCTGCGCCGCACCCGTGATCATGTTCTTCACGTAGTCGGCATGGCCCGGGCAATCCACATGCGCGTAATGACGGTTCTCCGTCTGATACTCGACATGTGCGGTGTTGATCGTGATGCCGCGTTCCTTCTCTTCCGGCGCCTTGTCGATCGAGTCGTACGACGTGTAGGTCGCACCACCGGTCAGCGCCAGAACCTTCGTGATCGCAGCGGTCAGCGTCGTCTTGCCATGGTCCACGTGACCGATCGTCCCGATGTTCACGTGCGGCTTGCTGCGCTCGAACTTTTCCTTGCCCATCGTTGCTCAAACCCGACTTGAGAGCTGTACCGACTGAGACGACGCGAGACGACCCCCAAAACGCAACCAGCCCCCGATCGAAACCGGAGACATGTTCGCGAGGGCGGCTCTGACGTCAGGGATTTGGAGCGGGTGACGGGAATCGAACCCGCATAGCCAGCTTGGAAGGCTGGAGCTCTACCATTGAGCTACACCCGCGTCCGCGCGCGACGCGCGCCCCTTCAGGCGAAGAGGTCCGCACGCCCCGCGTCTGCATCCGCGACCAAGCTGCGCTGCAGGAGAAAAGTGGTGGAGGGGGTTGGATTTGAACCAACGTAGGGAAAACCCGGCAGATTTACAGTCTGCTGCCATTGACCGCTCGGCCACCCCTCCATGGGTGCGTCCTGCACCGCGCCTTGGCGACGGCACTATGGAAATTCGCGGGAAGAAGTCAACGGGAATGTTGCAGGGCAAGCAATCCATCGACACACTCCGGCGATCCGACGCGACCCGCATTGCTGCGGGTTAGCCTGACCCGGCTGGCGTTCCGGCCGAAACATCGCCCGATCAGGCGGCGTTTCGTCTGGTGCCCTGCCGTGTCCGGCGCGGTGTAGCGCGTTCGTAACCAAACCGAGGACCGATGTCAAACCCAGATCGTCATCGCCCGTCACGCAGCGGCTCATCCACAGGCCCCCGGGGCCGTCAGGGCAGCGGCCCGAACCGTCCCCGCGGGGGTGGCGGCGATGGCGGCGGGCTGTGGTTCTATGGCCGCCACGCGGTCGAGGCGGCGCTCGCCAACCCCGCCCGCAGCCTGCACCGTCTGATGGTGGCAGAACGCTCGGAAGCGGCAGGCGACCCGAAGCTCGCGGCCCTGGCCCGCGGCCGTGGCCTGGACGTGGAAGCCGTATCGCGGGCCGATATCGACCGCCGCTTCGGCGAGGACGCGGTCCATCAGGGCATCGCCCTGCACCTGGCCCCCCTGCCCGAGCGTGATCTTGACGCGACGCTGACCGCCGGCGCACCCTCCGGCACCGGCCTGGTCGTGGTGCTCGATCAGGTTACCGATCCGCACAATGTCGGCGCCATTCTGCGTGCGGCCGCAGCCTTCGGGGCGGTCGCCGTGGTCACCACCGAACGCCGGGCGGCGCCGGAAAGTGCTGTGCTCGCCAAGGCGGCCTCCGGCACGCTCGAAACCGTACCGCTGATCCGGATCGGCAATCTCGCCCGGGCGCTCGACGACCTGAAGCGGCTGGGCTGGTGGTGTGTGGGGCTGGACGGCCATGCCACGGCCGATATCCGCGCGCCCGGCCTGCCCGACCGGCTGGCGCTGGTGATGGGCGCCGAGGGGCCGGGCCTGCGCCGGCTGACCCGCGAGACCTGCGACCTGCTGGTGCGGCTGCCGATTTCGGATCAGGTGGAAAGCCTGAACGTGGCGACGGCGACCGCGGTGGCGCTCTATGCGCTCGGCCCCGGCCGCACGCCGCTGCCGGCCCCCACGCCCCCGCTTGGCGCCACGCCCCCGCTTGGCGCCACGCCCTCGGCTGGCGCCAAGCCCTCGTCAGCCTGACCGCCAGCCGCCGTCAGCTCGCTTTCGGCCGGCCGCGGCGCGCCGCCGTCGGCCGGCAACCTCAACTCCACGGCGAGCCCCGGCCCGGCGCCGCCGGCGGTGCCGGCTGTCCCGGCATCAGCGTCCATCAGCACCAGTCGCCCGCCATGCAGCCGGGTGACGGCATCGACAAGTGCAAGGCCCAAACCACTTCCCGGCAGACTGCGCGCCGGATCAAGCCGCGCGAAGCGCTCCACGACCCGCGCGCGCTCGGCCGCCGGCACGCCCGGCCCCCGATCGGCGACCCGGATCACGATCGCATCATCATGCGCGTCTCGGGCGAGTGATAGCACCACCGGCCCGGCGCCATGCTTCAGGGTGTTTTCCAGCAGATTGGCAACCGCCCGCTGCATCAGCGCCCGGTCGCCCGGCCGGGCGATGCCCGGGGCGATATGCACCGCCAGAACCCGGCCGGCATCCTCGAACAGCAGGTCATAGATCTCGCCCAGTTCGGTGACCAGCGCGCTCAGATCGACATCCGACCAGGCGGTGCGCCCGGCACCGCTTTCGGCGCGGCCGATCGCGGTCAGCGCCTCGAAAGTCGCGATCACCCGGTCGATCTCGGCCAGCGCCTCGTCCAGCCCGGCACGCGCCTCCGACGGGTCGGGCTGGCGCAGGGCCACCGCTTCCACCGTCACCCGCGCCCGCGCCAGCGGCCCGCGCAGATCATGGGCCATGGCATCCGATGCCACCCGGCTCGCGGTCATCAGCCGGCCGATTTCGTCGAGCATGGCGTTCACCGCCTGGGCCAGACGGTCGTATTCATCGCCACTGCCGGCGCGGGGCAGCCGTTCATCCAGGTCGCCGCCGACGATCCGGCGTGCCGCCAGCGCCATCGCATCCACCCGCGCCAGCGACCGGCGCGCCAGGATCCAGCCGCCATACAACCCCAGCACCAGCACCAGCCCCAGCGACCAGAACGACGCCTCGACCACCAGGTCCCGGAACCGGGCGCGCTCGGCCAGGTCGCGCCCGACCAGCAGCCGGAAGCCGCCGGCCAGGCGATAGACCCGGATCCGCGCGCGGCGGCCATCGGCGAGTTCGGCATCCAGCGTGCCATCCGCGGCCCGCTCGGCGGCCCGCGGCCAGCCGCTCAAGGTACCCTCGATCGGCACCCCGTCGGGGGCGGCCAGCAGATAGATCCCGCCCAGGCCGATGCCGCTGTCGCCGGGGCCGGGACCGCCGCCACGATCGCCGGGGCCGGCGGGCGACCGGATGCCCGACGACCGGATACCCGACCGCGCCCGCACCACCTCGATCAGCCGGCCCAGCCCCTCAAGGCGGTATTGCTCGGCAAGACCGCGCACCTCGGCATCCAGCGTCTGGTCGATCTGGCGGTCGATCAGCGCCAGCGCCGCCCAGGTGACCGATCCCAGCACGATCGCGGTCGAGGCCACGAACACGGCCAGATACAGCGCCACGATCCGCGCGGCCGAGGTCCGCCGCAGCCGCCGGAACAGGCCGCCGCCCTGTGCTGCATCAGTCACGGTCACCACCGGCCGCCGCGTCCCCACCATCCGGGTTGCCATCATCGGAGACACCATCGTCCGGGCCATCATCCGTCAGGCCGATCGAATATCCGCCGCCGCGATGGGTGCGGATCAGCGGCCGGCCGAAGCCGCGATCGATCTTCTGGCGCAGCCGGCTGACATGGACCTCGACCACATTGGTCTGGGGCTCGAAATGGAAATCCCACACCCCCTCATACAGCATCGCCCGGGTCACGACCTGGCCGTCATGGCGCATCAGGAATTCCAGCAGCCGGTATTCCTGCGGGCGCAGATCGATGGCGCGGCCGGCACGGGTCACGCGGCGGGTGCGCAGGTCGATGTCCAGATCGGCGATCACCAGCCGATCGCGGGCCTGCGCCTGTGCGGGACGCCGGCCCAGCGCCTCGACCCGCGCCACCAGTTCCACGGCCGCGAAGGGCTTCGACAGATAGTCGTCGCCGCCCGCCTTCAGCCCCCGCACCCGTTCATCGACATGGGCCAGCGCCGACAGGATCAGCACGGGCACGCTCTGGCCGGCGCCGCGCAGGGCACCCAGCACCGCCAGCCCGTCCAGTCCCGGCAGCATCCGGTCCAGCACGATCACGTCGTGGCCGCCGCCGGTCGCCAGAAACAGCCCGTCACGGCCGTCGCCGGCGCGGTCGACGACATGGCCCGCCTCGGTCAGCGCGCGGGCGACCTGGGCGGCGGTGCGGTCGTCATCCTCGATGATCAGGATCTTCATGATACCTCGGGCCTTGCCGGACGGATCGGAAGACGCGCCGGGCGGATCGGAAGACACCCCGGACGGATCGGAAAAACACGAACGGGCGGGTGCCGATGGTGGCACCCGCCCGCCGTCGCCCGCAAGCCCCGGCACCCGCGGGCCGGCCCCTGTGTCTGCCCCACAAGGCCATGCGCGCGATATCCGGAACCTGCGGCCGTCCGTCTCAGCCGCCGGCCTGCGGCTGATGCCCAGGTTGGCTGATGCACCGGTTACTGATGCACCGGTTACTGAATGGGCACGGCCACGAAGCGGCTCTCATTGCCCCGCGCCACCAGCAGCAGGACATGATCGCGGCCGCGCTCGCGCGCCTCGTCGACCAGCGCCGTCACCTGCGACGGCCGGTCGACCGAGGTACCGCCGACCTGCTCGATCACATCGCCGGGCTGCAGCTCCGGACCGTCACCGCCCGGACGGCCCCCGGGGCCGGCATCCGGAGCCAGCATGTCGACCACGGCCACGCCGTTCACCGACGGGTCGATCCCCAGGCGCTGACGCAGGGCATCGTCCAGCGGCGCCAGCCGCACGCCCAACGATGCCACGGCCTCGCCGGCGCCACCGCCCTGGCCCGGCTCGCCACGGACACTGGCCATATCTTGTGGCCGCTCGCCCAGCTTCACCTTGATCTGACGGCTGTCGCCGCCCCGGCGGACATCCAGCGTGATCCGCTGATCGGGCGGCATGTCGCCGATCCGTCGGGTCAGATCACGGGCATCCGTCACCGGCTGACCATCGACGCCGGTCACCACATCGCCGCGTTCAAGCCCGGCATCGCCGGCGGGGCTGCCCGGCAGCACCCGGGCCACCAGCGCACCAGCCGGCTCGTCCATGCCCAGCGCTTCGGCGATCTCGGGCGTCAGCGGCTGGATCTCCACGCCCAGCCAACCACGCTGGATGCTGCCGGTCTCCTTCAACTGGGTCACCACCCGGCTGGCGATCTTGGCGGGAATCGAAAAGCCGATGCCCACCGAGCCGCCATTCGGGCTGGCGATGGCCGTGTTGATGCCGATCACCTCGCCATTGCCATTGAACACCGGGCCACCGCTGTTGCCCTGGTTGATCGCGGCGTCGATCTGAAGGAAATCGTCATAGGGGCCGGCATGAATGTTGCGGTTGCGGGCCGATACGATGCCGGCGGTCACGCTGCCACCCAGGCCGAAGGGGTTGCCCACCGCCAGCACCCAGTCGCCCACGCGGGCGGCGTCGCTGTCGCCGAAATTCACCGCCGGCAGCTTGCGCCCCGCATCGATCTTCAGCAGCGCCACATCGGTCAGCGGATCGGTGCCGATCAGCTTGGCGGTATACTGGCTCTTGTCCTCCAGCGTCACCTTGATCTCGGTGGCGCTGTCGATGACGTGGTTGTTGGTCACGACATAGCCATCGGGATCGATGATGAAGCCAGAACCCAGCGCGTTCACCACCCGCGGCGCATCGCGCGGCGCATTCTGCATGAACGGCTCGAAGAACTGGCGGAACGGCGAGTTTTCAGGCAGGTCGAAGGGCAGGCCCTGCGGGCCGCCCGGCCGCTCCACCTCCTGAGTGGTCGAGATGTTCACCACCGCCGGCATCACCTGCTCGGCCAGGGGCGCGAAGCTCTGCGGCAGGGGGGCGGCACTGGCCGGCATCGGCGCCAGCATGGTGCCGCCAACCCCGGCCAGCGGCAGGGCCAGGGCGGCGCCGGCCATCAGGGCCGCGCCCAGGCGGCGGATCGGCCGGATGCCGCGGCCGGACCCGACGGGCCGTGCCGAAAAGTCACGGGGGCTGATGGCTGTGCGGGAGCGATCGGAACTGGTCATCGGCTGCTGATCCTTTGGTATGACCACGGCGGGGGCCGTGGGCCGGCGGAAGACCCGATCGCCATTCAAGCACCGCCGCCCTCACCGGCCGGTGTCACCAAGATGAACATGCGTTCATGTTGGGGGGCGTTCATGTTGGGGGGCGTTCATGTTGGGGGGCGGTCCGTCGCCGCATGTTTCACAGCAGCCGGTCTTGTCGCGCGCGCCGCCACGCGGTATGTAGAGCCTGTGTCGACGCGGCGCAGCCAGCCGGATTAGCTCAACTGGTAGAGCACCCGCCTTGTAAGCGGAAGGTTGTGGGTTCAAGTCCCTCATCCGGCACCAGTGCCCCCTGACGCCCGTGCGCGGCCCGCCCGCCTTCATCAGGCAACGGGCCCCATCACGCAGCCGGCCCCATCACGCAAAATGCGCGAACTTCGCCGAGGCTGTGACACCCGTCACTTCATCATTGCCTGGAAATTTCTAAGGTGAGTTGTGTAGCCGTGATGCCGGTGGCAGCTCCCACTCCCCGGCATCCCGTTCGTCTGTCACCCGTGCCGGACGAACCCTACCCGATTGGTGCTGATGCTAAACTTGACAAGCCTCGCCGGCCGCGCGCCGTGCGAGGCTTTTTTTTGACCGGACGGCCGGCACCAATGCCCGATTCTTGGGCAGACCCTGAACGGCACGGATGGAGTCAAGGGCTTGGAGCGGTTGTCCACAGACTTCTCCACGGATTCGGGGGAAAAGCATGGCGCCCCGATGCCAATGCCTCTTTCGGCGCCATCGCGGCACGGCTAGTCTGTCGATCATGACAGACAGCAGCGGCACCGATACCGTCCCCGCCTGGGTGATGACCCATTTCGGCCCCTATCGGGTGCGGCCGGCCACGGCGCATGCGCCCCTGGCGCTGGAACCCGATCCGGCCGACCCCGCGCCCACGATCCTGGGTACGGCGCTGGCCGGGCCCGATCACGCCGTGCGCATTCGCAGGCCCGCCGCACGCGCCGGCTGGCTGAAGGCGATGGAAGAGGGTGCCGGGGCGGGCGCTGGGACATCGGGTGCTGCGGCCGGCGATCAGGGCGGTGCCGATCATCATGGCCGGCGCGGCACCGAGCCCTTCGTGGAACTGCCCTGGGACGAGGCGCTGGATCTGGCCGCCGCCGAACTGGCCCGCATCCGCCGGACTCATGGCCCGACCGCGATCTATGGCGGCAGCTATGGCTGGGGATCGGCCGGATGGTTCAACCGGGCGCGCGTTCATCTGCACAGGCTGCTCGGCGCCGCCGGCGGTTTCACCATGGGCACCGGCACCTATTCCCATGGCGCGGCCGAACGGATGATCCCGCATGTCCTGGGGATGGATTTCGCCGCCGCGGCTGCCGCCGCACCCGATTGGGACCAGATCGCCAGCCGCACCGGACTGATCCTCAGCTTCGGCGGCATGCCGCTGAAGAACGCCCAGCTCGACTGGGGTGGCGTCGCCAGCCACCGGGTGGGTGCCGCCCTCGACCAGGGGTTTGCCCGTGGCATGCGGATGCTGACCGTGGCGCCGATCGCCGATGACGCGGCCGTCACGGGCAAGGCCGCATGGCAGCCCATCCGCCCCGGCACCGATACAGCCTTGATCCTGGCTCTGCTGCATGAGCTTGACGTGGGTGGCCTGATCGACGAGCCGGCGCTGGACAGGCTCACCAGCGGCTGGCCGGTGCTGTGCCGCCATCTGCATGGCCAGGACGGCACCCCGCCGAAGACGCCGGACTGGGCGGCGGCGATCACCGGTATTCCGGCCGGCACCATCACGGCGCTGGCCCATCAGCTTGCCGATGCCGCGGCGGCCCCCGATGGCCGGGTGCTGATCGCCATGGCCTGGGCGGTCCAGCGCCACCAGCATGGCGAAATGGCGGTCTGGGCCGCCATCGCGCTGGCGGCGGCACTTGGCCAGATCGGCCTGGATGGCGGCGGGGTCGGCATCGGTTATGGTGCCGGCGGCGGCTTCGGTATGCCGCAGAACGGCCGCCGGCCGGGCCTGATCGGCCCCCTGCCCAATCCGGCCGGCATGGAGATTCCGGTGTCGCGTTTCGCCGATGCCCTGCTCGATCCAGGCCGCCGCATCCTTCATGACGGCCGCCGCATCACCCTGCCCGAGATCCGGCTGGTCTGGTGGGCGGGCGGCAATCCGTTCCATCACCATCAGGACATCAACCGCCTGCGGCGCGCCTGGGCCAGGCCCGACACCATCATCGTTCAGGACATGGCCTGGACATCGGCTGCAACCCATGCCGATCTGGTGCTGCCGGCGACCGGCCCGCTGGAGCGCGCCGATATCGGCGGCGGGCTGCACGGCGCCACGATCATTGCCATGCAGCCCCGGCATCCACCGGTGGGCGAGGCCCGCGACGACCACGCCATCCTGGCCGCCATCGCCGACCGCCTGGGCTGCCGCAACGCCTTCGATGGCGGTGAGACCGCGGCTGCCGCCCTTGAGCGGCTGTGGGCGGACTATCGCGCGGCCGATGCCGGCCTGCCCGATCTCGCCACCTTGCGCGCGCTTGGCCGGATCGACCCGGCCCCTTTGCACGCGCCGGCCCAGACGCGTGCCGGCAGGCTTGCCCGCTTCCGCGCCGATCCGGCCACAGCTCCCCTGAACACGCCCGATGGCCGGATCATGCTGGCCTCCGATGCGATCGCCGCCATGGGGCTGGCGTCCCACCCGGTGTTCACGCCCGCCGATGAATGGCTGGGTGCGGCCGGTGCCGTGGCCCGGTTCCCGCTCCATCTGCTCTCGCCCCAGCCCGCGACCCGCCTGCACAGCCAGATGGACCACGCAGCCCCTTCGGCCGATGCGAAGCTGGGCGGGCGCGAGCGGATCGACATACATGCCGACGACGCGGCGGCGCGCGGCATCGCCGATGGCGATTGCGTGATGGTGTTCAACGATCGCGGCGCCTGCCTTGCCGCGGCGCGGATCTGCCCCACCATCATGGCCGGCGTTGTGGCCCTGCCGACCGGCGCGTGGTACGACCCGGCGCCGGCCGATGCCGGACCGGACGGCACCGATGCCCAGGGCCGGCCGGTCTGCCGCCATGGCAATCCCAATCTGCTGACGCTGGACGCCGGCACCTCGCCGATCGCCCAGGCGCCCTCGGCACAAAGCTGTCTGGTCGAGATCCGCCGCGTCGCCCCCGAGATGGCGCGCAGGCTCGCCCCGGCCCCGTACAGGATCCCCGTCTTGATCGATCGACCCACACCATTGCCCGGACGCGACCTGGTGCCCGGACGCGACTTGGCCCGCCGAAGCGACCCGCGCGCATGAGCGGAGGCCCGTTGTCATGAGCCGCGGTATGGGCCGCGGCGGCGGCATGCCCGCCGACCTGCCGCCAACACCGGTGGAGCGCCCGCAATTCGCCGCCACCCGCGATCTGCTGCCCTATCTGTGGCCGCGCGGCCGGCCCGACATGAAGATCCGGGTGGTGCTGGCGGTGCTGGCGCTGCTGCTGGCCAAGGCCGCGATGCTGACCGTGCCGCTGTTCTACAAGCAGGCGGTCGATGCGCTGGGTGCCAAAGGCGGGGCGGCGGCAACCGCCGTTCTGGTGCCGGTGGGGCTGATCGTCGCCTATGGCGTCGCCCGCCTTGCCGGGCAGGCGATGGGGGAATTGCGCGACGCGATCTTCTCGCGCGTCGCCCAGCATGCCACCCGCGCCGCCGGGCTGGATGTCTTCCGCCATCTGCACCGGCTCAGCCTGCGCTTTCATCTGGAACGGCGCACCGGCGCGCTGGCGCGGGCCATCGAACGCGGCGTGCAGGGCATCCAGTTCCTGCTGTCGACGGTGCTGTTCAGCATCGTGCCCACCCTGATCGAGATGCTGCTGGTCGCTGGCGTCTTGTGGCGGCTGTATGACTGGCGTTTCGCCGCCGTTACCCTGGCCACCGTCGGCACCTATGTGGCCTTCACCATCCGCGTCTCCGAGATGCGGGTGATCCATCGGCGCGAGATGAATGCCCGCGACCAGGAAGCCGGCGGCCGGGCGATGGACAGCCTGCTGAACTATGAGACCGTGAAGTATTTCGGGGCCGAGGCGCGCGAGGCTGGCCGCTATGATCAGGCACTGGCGGCTTATGAAGTCGCGGCCGTGCGGTCGCAATTGTCGTTGTCGGCGCTGAATGTCGGCCAGGCGGTGATCATTGCCGGCGGTCTGGTGTCGATCATGATGCTGGCCGCCGGCGGCATCGCCGATGGCGAGATGACGGTTGGCGATTTCGTGGCGGTGAACGCCTATCTGATCCAGCTTTATGTGCCGCTGAACGTGCTGGGCTTCGTCTATCGCCAGTTGCGTCAGGCGCTGACCGACATGGAAACCATGTTCGCGCTGGCGGCGGTGCGGCCGGATGTCGCCGACCGGCCCGATGCCCCGGCGCTGGCGGTCGCTGGTGGCGAGATCCGCTTCCAGGCGGTCGATTTCGGCTATGACCCGCGCCGGCCGATCCTGAAGGGGCTGGATTTCACCGCCCCCGCCGGCGCCACGGTCGCGATCGTCGGGCCATCAGGCGCCGGCAAGTCGACAATTTCACGGCTGATGTTCCGGTTCTTCGATCCGGATGGCGGCGCGATCCTGATCGACGGCCAGGATCTGCGCGCGGTCACCCAGGCCAGCCTGCGCGATGCGGTCGGCATGGTGCCGCAGGACCCTGTGCTGTTCAACGACACGCTGGGCTACAACATCGCCTATGGCCGGCCCGACGCCACCACCGACGAGATCATGGCCGCGATCGAGCGGGCGGCACTGGGGCCGCTGGTCGCCTCGCTGCCCGATGGTCTGAACAGCCGGGTGGGTGAACGCGGGCTGAAGCTCTCAGGCGGCGAGAAGCAGCGGGTGGCCATTGCCCGCGCACTGCTGAAAGACCCGCCGATCCTGATCTTCGACGAGGCGACATCCGCCCTCGACACCCGCACCGAGGCCCTGATCCGCGATGGCCTGATCCGCGATGAGCTGACAACCGCCGGCCGTGGCCGCACCATGCTGGTCATCGCCCATCGCCTGTCGACCGTGGTCGATGCCGATCTGATCGTGGTGCTGGATGATGGCCGGGTGGTGGAACAGGGGCGGCATGAGGCGCTGGTCGCGGCCGGCGGCCTTTATGCCCGGCTTTGGGCACGCCAGAGCGCCGAACCCCAGACGCCCCCTGAGCCGGCGCCCTCTGAGCCGACGCCCTCTGAGCCGCCGGCCCCCAGCACCGACGATGACGACGACAGGATCATCCCATGACCGCAACACCGGCCGTTGCCGTCCACAAGAGCCCGATGCGCATCGCCAGCCTTCTGGTGGTCTCGGCGGCCTGGATCGGCGCCTGTCTGTGGCTGGTGGTCCAGGCCGCGCGCGGCGCGATCGAGGATCCGGCGGCACTGGTGATCTTCGCGCTGCTGCTGGGGGGGGCCGCCGGCGCGCTGGTCTGGGCGGTGGTGGATCTTGCCCGCCGGCCGGGGCCCGTGCTGCTGCTGACCGATGACGGGCTGGTGGCGCCTTTCCTTGGCAGCACTCGCCCCATCCCCTGGGCGGATGTCCAGATGCGGCGCTCGGCACTGGGCGCCTGGTTCATGGGGATCGTGCTGGCGGTGCGGATCGATCCGGCGGTGCATGGCGCCCGGCCCGGCCCGGCCGGCCTGTTCCCCCACAGGCCGAGCCCACAGCGGCAACTGCCCGATGGCCGCATCGAAGCCGATATCGCGCTGCCCAACATCTTCGCCGGCGGCCGCGAGTATCTGATCGCCCAGATCATGCATCGCCATGTACCGGCGGCCCTGGCGGCGGCGGGTGTCGCGGGCGGGCGGGACAAGGCGCCGGCGACACGCTCCAAATCCCGCCATCCGCGCGCCTGACCGGGCTATCGGCCCGCCCGGCGGCGACGACCCCCGCACGCCTTCCATGCGTGCGCTGCAATGCGTGTGCTGCATTGCAAAAACCGCATTGGGAAAACCCGGTGACCGCGCCTAGCTTTGGTGTATCGAAACACCCCGCACCGGTGCGGCGCCTGCCAGCTTCCTCCTCCCCATGGCAGACACCCCGGTGCCGACCTCCGGAGCCGTCCCATGGCCAACACTCAGACCCAGATCGCCCAGATCCCCACGCAGGACGAGATCGAGCAGCTGATTCGCGACGCCCGCCAGCTGCGCGCCCAGACCTTCACCGCCGGCATCGACGCCCTCACCGCCCGCATCGGGCGGCTGTTCGGTGGCCATCATGGTGGCCTCGCCGCCCGCTGATCGCCATCGCTGACGGCTGGCTCGTCAGGCGCGCCGGCTTCGCGCGGACCGCGGCATCATGTTGCATCGCAATATACCCGATCCACGCGCCCGCCGACCGCGAGCGGCAACAAGCCCTGCACGCACTCGACCATGAGGCGCCGAACCGCTAAGGTTCGGCGCCTCATGTCGTTCAGGCATCCGCAGTCGCGCGCGTCCATCTCTGCCTCCACCCCTGCCAAGGTTCCAGCCGGTGTCCGCACATCCCAGTCCCGCCGCCGCCGATGCGACAACCCGGCGTCGCGCCATGGCGGCGCTGGCGCTGACGGTTACCTTCTGGTCGTTCAATTTCGTCGTCGGCCGGGCCGTCGCCGGCGAGATTCCGCCGCTGACCCTGTCTTTCCTGCGCTGGCTGGGCGCCTTGCTGATTTTTCTGCCCTTTGCCTGGCGGCATCTGCGCCGCGACTGGCCGTCGCTGCTCCGCGCCTGGCCCAAGCTGCTTCTGATGGGGCTCACCTCGGTTGCCGGCTACAACACCTTCGTCTATCTGGCGCTGGAACGAACCACGGCGATCAACGCGGTTCTGCTCAACGCCACCATGCCGATCGTGATCGCGATCATGGCCGCGGTCGCCGGGGTGGAACGGATGAGCCGCTTCCAGGCGTTGGGGGTCGCCGTGTCGTTCGGCGGCGTCGCCTATATCGTCGCCGGCGGCAACCCTGCCCATCTGCTGTCGCTTCAGATCGGTGCAGGCGATCTGTGGATCCTGGGCGCCACGGTCTGCTGGGGCATCTATTCCGTGGCGCTGCGCTTCAAGCCGGCCCATGTCCACCCCTTCGCGCTGCTGGCGGCCAATATGCTGGTCGGCATGCTGGCGCTGGCGCCGCTGGCCGCGTCGGAGGCGATCGCCGGCCACCTGCCGGTGGTCACGCCTGCCACCATCGCGGCGGTCGCCTATGTGGCGATCTTCCCCTCGATCATCGCCTATATCCTGTGGAACTGGTCGGTGGCGGCGATCGGCCCCAACCGCGCCGGGCTGTTCATGCATCTGATGCCGATCCTGACGCCGCTGTGGAGCATGCTGTTCCTGGGGGAACGGCTGGGTGTCCATCATCTGGTGGGCGGTATCGCCATTCTGGCCGGGCTGGTGCTGACCAGCCGGGCGCCGTCGGCACGCCCGGCACCGCCGGCGCGACACGACGACGCCCCGCGACGGGATCGGTGATCCGGCGCCGGAGCCCGTCCGTATAGTCGGACAAGGAGCGGCCATCACGGCCGCCACCCGCGCCCATGCCTGGGCGTGCCCCTTGTCCGACACGGCATCCGAGGCCCGATGAACGACCGCCCTTCCGTCGTCTGGTTCCGCCAGGATCTGCGCATCGCCGACAATCCGGCCCTGCACCGCGCCGCATCCAGCGGCCGCCGGCTGATCTGCGTCTATATCCACGAAGACGACGACCCGGCGGTGGAGGGCATGCCATCCCCCCGCAAACCGGGCGGCGCCGCGCGCTGGTGGCTGCATCATGCGCTGGCCGCACTCGACCAGGATCTGCGAGCCATCGGCGGGCATCTCCTGTACCTGAAAGGACCGGCCGCGGTCGAACTCGATCGGCTGATCGACCGGACCGGTGCCGATTGCGTGCTGGTCAACCGGGTCTACGACCCCGAAGGCGCTGCACGCGACCGGATGCTGACCGAACGGCTGGCGGCGCGCGGGGTGCGGCTTCTGTCCCACAACGCCCTGCTGCTGCACGAACCCTGGACGGTACGCACGAGGACCGGTGGGCCCTATCAGGTGTTCACGCCGTTCTGGCGCGCCGCCCGTGCGCTGGGCCAGGTGCCGGCACCGCTGCCGGCGCCCGCGCAGATCGACATGGCCGGGACCGCACCGGCCGGCGTGCCGTTGGCGGCATTCGGCCTCGCCCCGGTCATCGACTGGGCTGGCGGCATCGCCCGCGACTGGACACCAGGATCGGCCGATGGCCGCAGGCGTCTGGGCGACTTCCTCGACCGGCATCTGCCCGATTACAAGTCCGATCGCGACCACCCCGGCGCCGACATCACCTCAAGGCTGTCGCCCCATCTGCGTTTCGGCGAGATCGGGCCGCGCACCATCTGGCATGCGGTCCACCATCGGATCGAGGCCGAGGGCCTGTCCGGCCCGGCGCGGGCATCGGCGCAGGGTTTCCTGGGCGAACTTGGCTGGCGGGAATTCTCCTATCACCTGCTGCATCACTTTCCCCATCTGCCCACGCGCAATCTGAAACACCAGTTCGACGCCTTTCCCTGGCGCGACGATCCGGCGGGCCTCGCCGCCTGGCAGCGGGGTCTGACCGGCTATCCGATCGTCGATGCCGGCATGCGCCAGCTGTGGCAGACCGGCTGGATGCATAATCGCGTCCGGATGGTCACCGCTTCATTCCTTGTCAAACATCTGATGATCTACTGGGCGACGGGAGAAGCCTGGTTCTGGGACACGCTGGTCGATGCCGATCCGGCCAGCAACACCGCCAGCTGGCAGTGGGTGGCGGGCACCGGCGCCGATGCCGCCCCCTATTTCCGCATCTTCAACCCGGTGCTTCAGGGCGAGCGATTCGATGCCGACGGCCGCTATGTCCGCCGCTTCGTGCCCGAACTCGCCCGCCTGCCCGACCGCTTTCTGCACAAGCCCTGGACGGCCCCCGCATCCGTGCTGACGGCGGCCGGCGTCACTCTGGGCACCACCTATCCCCATCCGATCGTCGATCACGCCCATGCCCGCGACCGTGCCCTTGCGGCCTTCGCGGGCCTGCGCGCCACCACCGGCCCCGCCGACACACCGGCCGCAGCGCTCTGAGGAGTTGCCCCCGACCATGTACCAGCCTTTGAGCGACACCAGTGCCGCCGGCGGCGGCAACGACCCTGCGGTTGCAACCGCCGTGATCGGCAGCGGCGGGGCCGGGCTTGCCGCGGCCTGGGCGCTGGCCCGTTCGGGCCGGCCCGTGGTGCTGATGGAACGCTGCCCCCGCGCCGGCGGCCATATCAACACGCGGGATGCCGGGCCGGCGCTGGGCCTGGATCATCCGGTGCCGGTCGATACCGGCTTCATCGTCTATAACGAGCGCAACTACCCCAATCTGGTCCGGCTGTTCGATGCCATCGGCACCGAGACCACCGCCAGCGAGATGTCGTTCGCGGTCAGCCTGAGCGACGGCACTTATGAATATCGCGGCAGCCCGGCCGGGCTGTTCGTCACCCCCCGCAACCTGATCGATCCCGGCCACTGGCGGATGCTGCGCGACATGCACCGTTTCAACCGTCAGGCGCGGATGCGGCCGCCGCAGCCCGGCCAGAGCCTGGGAGGCTGTCGCGCAATGAGCGCGGCGGGCTGGTTTAGAGCGTCACCGTCGCCTGGGACGGCGTGAGGCGGCCCGTCCT